>NZ_JBITBT010000009.1:0-262772 GCF_044452505.1 Amycolatopsis sp. NPDC051903
AACGCCCGGTCCCATTCCGAACCCGGAAGCTAAGCCTGGTAGCGCCGATGGTACTGCAACCGAAGGGTTGTGGGAGAGTAGGACGCCGCCGAACTCAACGTTAGAGACAGGCCCCGGTCGAGAACCGCATGGTTCTCCCGGGGCCTTTCTCCATATCCACACCCCTTTACGCGCCTCGCGGCCGGCCAGAGCACCGGGGACTGAGACCTCGCCATCCATCCCGGTTAGCCCGCGGCCGTCCGTTCCTTCTGACCGAGACTTCGCGATCCACTCTGCATCACCCCGTGGCCGACCGCTTCCTTCGACCGCGGCATCGCCCGCCGCCCCCAGCCAGGGATGGCCACGGCCCACCCGACCGTCTGAGGGCGCCACTGCCCACCGGAGGATGCGCCAGCGCACTCGGACGTTCAGTGCCGGCCAGCAAGCGGCCTCAGGCTCCCGCATTGCTGGCGCGGGACACGCGCCGACGCGGGCTGCTCCGCACACGGCACCCCAGCACGGCCAGTGTGGTTCATCCCCACCTGATCGGGTTGTGGACAACCAGCAGCCGGAGACTGCCGCTGTCCACCGGCCTCGTCTGGGGAGCCACCGCCCACCGGGAGATTTGCCCCGGGCACTCGGACGTCCGCTGCTTGCCGGGAAGCTCACTCAGGCCCGTGAAGGTCGCTGCTCGCTCCGGCCACACTGCCTCGATTGCGCTGATCTCGCCCCGCGCTGCGGCCAACCGTCGACTCGCAGGCCGCTCTGTCTCTTCCTCGCTGTGCGAGGCGCCTGGTGCCGGCCCGAACGGTCCGCCGCCGCTAAGGCAGATCCGTTCCTACCTCTAGCCAGCTCCGGCTCCCGCACCGCCGGTTGGGCACCTCCGACCTACCTCTCCGTGGTTGACAACCAGCTTCGACTTCCGCAGTGCCGGTCCGGACACGCGCCGACGCGGGCTGCTCCGCGCACGGTGGCCCGGCACCGGCCGCGGTGGCATGGCGTTGACCAGCGCAGTTCATCCGCACTCGACCGGGTTGTGCACAACCACCCCACCCAGCCGCTGACCACCTGTTTTTGTCGGGGATGGTCGATGGAATGGACTCGGGGATGCCCGCGGTTTCTAGGGGTGGTTGCAACACCTGAGTTTGTTCAGGAGCTGCGTGGATGTCCAGATCGGAACGTGATCGGGCGTCGGGGAGCAGATCTCGAGGGTCTGGTCCGCGTGGTCGAGGGTTGCCCGGGGTGGGGGCGGCGGGTTGAGGCGCCAGGGGAGTGGCGCGGCGGGTCGGGATCGACTACCGGACCGCGAAATACTGAAGGGCTGGTGCTGGTGTGGTTGCGGCGCGGGTGGTTGAGGCTGTGGTCTCATCGCGGCTTATGAGTTCGAGTGACCGGATCCTGATCGCTGACCGGGCGGCGGCCTGGGGTCTGGTTGCTGGCGATCGGGGCCGCAGCTGAGTCGGGCGGTCTCGACGGTCGCTCGGGAGTTGCGCCGGAATCAGCAACCGGATGGGACCTGTCAGCGGCGTGCCGCTCACGCACTGGCCGCCGGTGGTCGGGCCCGCCCCGGTATGTGATGCTGCTGCACCCGCCCCACGGCTACACCCCGACCCTGGTCCGCGCGGCGCTGATCGCGACGATCGCGACCTTGCCTGATCAGCTGCGCCGGTCGGTTGACTTGGGACCAGGGCAGTGAGATGCACCCTGCACGGCCAGTTCACCCGGGCCCGTACGCGCCTTGGCAACACGGATCCAACGGGAACACCACAGGGCCGCACGGCAGTACTCCCCCACAGGCACCGATCTCGCCGCGCCCACACCGCCGAGCACCTGGACGCGGTCGCGACAGAACTCAATGACCGCCCTCGGATGACCCTCGGCTGGGACAGCCCAGCCGAACGCATGACACAGTTACTCAACGCCCGCCATCACCAACAGTGTCGCAACGAACGCTGGAAACCGCCGGGAGGGCCGGGGGATGTCTCGCGGGCTGCCGGGCTGTTTCTGTTGCGCGGCAGGGGGATCCAGAGCGGGTTGGGCCGCCGGCGAACTGTTCGGATCGCAGACGTTCGCGGGTTCCGGGCCGGCGGTCATAGAGCCAGTCCGTTGCGTGCGGCTCGAGAATTGCTCAGCGTCGTCGGTGGCGGAGTCCGTCTTGGGAGTTGCCACATACAGCACTGCTCAGAGACGTGGCTCGGATTGGTGCCCCAGCCGGCTTGGGAGAGGTTCAATCGGGCAGGAAGGCCCGAGGGGCCGCCGACGAGGTTTAGACCGCTCAAGAAGGCCCTCAGCGGACCGTGCAGAGCCCTCAACGCCCACAGGGGCCTCAGAGAAGTCCTGCAACTAGACCAGCCGGCCCGGCCGCCACCGAAGCCGGCAACCGACACCGGCATTGGCGGCCGAGTAGACCGCCGCCTGCACCCGCCACGGAACAACCCGCAAACCACCACCCCAGAAAAGCCCCAGACAACAACAAAGGCGCCGGAGCAAGAGCTCCGGCGCCTTTGCGGCCTGTCAGTGCGAAGTCCCGGCAAGGGGTCAGGAGAGGGCGGAGCCCTTCTGCCAGTCGGTCCAGGACTTGGACCAGTCGCCGTACAGGTCCCAGACCGGGAGTTGCGGGCCGCCCGAGTTGGTGACCTCCACGACGTCGCCGAGGCCGAAGTTCTGGAAGAACCATTCGGCGTTGGCGGCGTTGAGGTTGATGCAGCCGTGGGACACGTTGGAGCTGCCCTGCTGGCCGACGCTGTTCGGGTTCTCGTGGACGAACTCGCCGTCGTTCGAGATGCGTTCGGAGAACTTCTCGTCGGAGCGGTAGGCCTTCGGGTCGGGCGGGCACACGCCGTAGGTGCAGGAGTCCATCGTGTAGTTCGCCGACTTGAACGAGATCACGTGCGGGCCCAGGTGGGTCGGCGTCGCGTCCTTGCCCATGGAGATCGGCATGGACTTGACCATCGAGCCGTTGTGGAAGATCTGCATCTGCTCGGTGTTGCCGTCCGCCTTGGCGATCCAGGAGTCGTGCACCTTGTACGTCTCGGTGCGGTCCTCGGCGCCGTACACGCCGTTGCCGAAGTCGACGCCGTAGATCTTCGCCGTGACGGTCAGCGTGGTGCCCGGCTGCCAGTACTCCTTCGGCCGGTAGTGGACGTTCTTGTCGTCCATCCAGTACCAGCTGCCTTCCTGCTTCGGCGACGATTCCACCGACAGGGCCTTCTCCACGGCGGCCTTGTTCTTCACCGCGGTACCGAAGCTGAACACGATCGGCTGGCCCACACCGACGCCGGTCGAACTCACGGCCGACGGTGCGGGGATCAGGTTCGCGTTCGCCTGCTTCGTCGGCGTCAGCGTGGTGATCTGGCCGTCCTTCTCGACGGGTTTGCCGTCGAGGCCCTGGGCGTGGGCCACGACCTTGTACGTGCCGCTGTAGCCGAGCTCCTCGGTGGTGGTCCAGGACGAGGCGTCCGACGTGAGCTTGCCGGCGACCGTCTTGCCCTTCGAGTTGGTCACCGTGACGTCGGTGAGCTTCCCGTTGGTGGCCTTGACGACGATGGGTGTGGTCGGGCTGATGTCCTTGCCGTCGGCCGGATCGATGGACACCGCCGCGGCGGGCGCCGCGGCTTGGCTCGAACCGTCCGCGGTGGCGGGCGAGGCGGACCCCCCGGTGTCCCCACCGGACGAACAGGCCGACACCAGCAAGGTTGCCGCGAGAATTCCGGCAACCGAAAGGAAAGTCTTCTTCGGGAACATTTTGTCTCTTTTGCGGGGTATCGCGGACCGGCAGGCTTCTTCTATTCCAAAACTACGCGATCGTGAAGACGCCCCATGCAGCGGATCGGTGCATCGCAGTGGCGTGGATCACGTGACGACGAGACCCGGTGCCCCGTAAAGACCGGGCCCGCCGACCACGAGTTCCTTGAGGTAATCGCGGGCCGCGTCGTACGCCTCTTCCGCGAGCTGGTCCGTGCGCGTGAAGTCCAGCGGGCTCACCCGGGCCGGCGCCGGGCCGGGCAAGTAGACCACCGGCGCGCGCCGCGCCGCCAGCGGAGCCTCCAGCGCCGCCTGGTTGCGCATGCTGATCAGCGCGGTGAACATCATCACCTCGGCGAACGTGCGCGGCGGACCGGGCATCTTGCCCGGAAACGCGCAGTCGAGCACCACGAGCGACTTCGCTCCCATCGCGAGCGCCTGGCGCATCGGCACGTTCGCGACCAGCCCGCCGTCGTAGAGCAGCCGCCCGTCGTGCTCCACCGGCGGGTAGATGCCCGGGATCGCGCAGCTGGCGAGCAACGGCTCCCGCACCGGCCCGCTCCGGATCAGCACCGGCTCGGCCGTCTCGACGTCGGTGGTGACGACCCCGAGCGGCAGCGCGAGGTCCTCGAACCGGCGGCCCTCGCCGAGCTGGTCGTCGACGATCTTCGCCAGGCCCGTGTTCGGGAAGAGGTTCGTCTTGCTGTGCCGAAGGGTCCGGACCTGGCTGAAGACACCGCCGGGGAAGGCTTCGTGCTTCGTCATGTGCTTCCAGATCTCGCGCAGGCGCCCGAGCCGGTCGCCGCCGGGCAGCGCGAGCACGGCCGCGTTGAGCGAACCCACCGACGTCCCCACCACGAGGTCGGGCACCACACCGGCTTCGTCCAGCGCGCGCAGCATCCCGACCTGCAACGCGCCGAGACTGCCGCCACCCCCGAGCACGAACGCGACGGGCCCGGGAAGATCGAGTGGGGTCATGCCCTCGAATGTAGGTCGCGGGAACGCTCACGGGCGGCTGACGCCGGGGAGATCACTCCGTGGCGCGCACGGGCTCCTGTTCCTCCGTGACCACGGGGGCGAGCGCCTTGCGCTTCTTCAGCCGCACCAGGAAGAAACCCAGCACCCCGACGACGACGGCCGCCACGACCAGGAATCCCGTGCTGAGGGCGCCTTCCACTTGTTTCGCCGCCTCGCCCAGCGCCGCCCCGAGGCTGATGTGCACGGCCGACCAGCACAGCGCCCCTGCGGCCGTCGCGGGCAGGAACTTCCGGAACGGCAACCGCGACGTTCCCGCGGCGGCCGGCGTCAACGTTCGCAGGACGGGCAGGAACCGGGCGAAGAACACCGCCCACGCGCCCCGTCGTTCGAGGACGTCCGCCGCCTTGTCCCAGGCGTCCAGCCCGTACTTGCGGATCAGCTTCGTCTCGCGCAGGCGCGGCCCGAACCGCCGGCCGAGCGCGTAGCCGACGGAATCGCCGAGCGCCGCGCACATCGTCACGACGGCCCACAGCGTGAGGAACCGTGGGTGGTCGTCGCCGTCGTCGCCGCGATCAGCAACGCCGACTCGCCGGGCGCGATGAACCCCAGTCCGATCGTGCACTCGGCGAACACAAGCCCGCCCGCCGCGGCGACAAGGCCCGGTTCCGGGAGTCCTTGCAGCCAGTTCAGGAGATCCGTTACCAAAGCCACAAAGTCACTTTACGGACTCTTTGGAATCGGCGACGGTGATCGCCCGCAGATGGGGGAGTTCCCAGGGGCAGCCCCGTAGGGGGCGGAAACGACGGAGGGCCCGCTCGAGGTGAGCGGGCCCTCCGGTCGGAAACTGTGGTCAGCGGGCGAGCAGCGACGCCGCTTCCTGCGCGGCGGGCCCCGCAGCGGCGAGGTGCGCCAGGTTTTCCGGCAGGTCTTCGCCGCGGTGGGCCTTGGTCTGGGCGTACAACCGGCCGGCGCGGTACGACGACCGCACGAGCGGTCCCGCCATCACCCCGGGGAACCCGAGCGCTTCGGCGGCGTTCGCGTGCTCCACGAACTCCTCGGGCTTGACCCACCGATCCACCGGGTGATGCCGCGGCGACGGCCGCAAGTACTGCGTGATCGTCAAGATCTCGCACCCCGCGTTGTACAAGTCGCGCATCGCCGGTTCGACTTCCTCGGGCGTCTCGCCCATGCCGAGGATCAGGTTCGACTTCGTCACCAGACCCGCCTCACGCGCCCGCGTGAGCACCTCCAGCGACCGCACGTAGCGGAACCCGGGACGAATCCGCTTGAAAATCCGCGGCACCGTCTCCACGTTGTGCGCCAACACCTCCGGCCGCGCACCGAACACCTCCGCCAACTGCGCCGGATCCGCGTTGAAATCCGGGATCAGCAACTCGACACCGGTGCCGGGATTGAGGGCGTGGATCTGCCGGACGGTCTCCGCGTACAGCCACGCGCCGCCGTCCTCGAGATCGTCACGCGCGACACCGGTGACAGTCGAGTAGCGCAACCCCATCGCCTGCACGGACTCCGCGACCTTCCGCGGTTCGGTCCGGTCCAGAGCGGCAGGCTTGCCCGTGTCGATCTGGCAGAAGTCACACCGCCGCGTGCACTGGTCACCACCGATGAGGAAGGTGGCTTCGCGGTCTTCCCAGCACTCGTAGATGTTGGGACAGCCGGCTTCCTCACAGACGGTGTGCAGACCTTCCCGGCGCACCAGGCCCTTGAGTTCGGTGAACTCCGGCCCCATCCGCACCCGTGTCTTGATCCACGACGGCTTCTTCTCGATCGGCGTCTCGCTGTTGCGAACTTCCAGCCGCAGCAGTTTCCGCCCTTCCGGCGCAACAGTCACGACGACCACACTACGCCCGGCACACCGGGCGTTTCGCCTACTGCGGGTCGGGCGTGACGTTCGTCAACCCGGCCGTCAGTTCCCACAATGCGGACCCCGTCACGGGGTTGCGGGCGGCGCCGAGCGTGCGCACCTTCGTGGGGTAGCCGCGGGCGTTGAACAGGCGGTCCGGGCCGTAGTAGTCGCCGCCTTCGACGCCGGGCGCGGTGGCCGCGTACAGCTGCGGCAGCGCGCCGTGCGCGACGTCCTGCGCGAGCAGGAGGTCGCCGAGCCGTGCGCCGCCGAGGATCAGGCTGCGCACGACCGGGTTGCGGTACGAAGTCGCCGTGTTCGTCTCGAGGCCGGTCGTCGTGTAGCCCGGGTGCGCGGCGACGCTGAGCACCGGGGACCCGGCCGCGCGCAGCCGCCGGTCCAGCTCCAGCGCGAAAGCCTGGTTCGCGAGTTTCGACTGCCCGTACGCGGCCGCCGTGTTGTACCAACGGTGCTCGAAGTTCGGGTCGTCGAGCCGGATGCGCGCGCCGACGGCGGCGAGGCTCGACACGGTGACCACGCGCGCGGCCGTCCCGCCGCGCAGCGCGGGCATCAGCAGCCACGTCAGCGCCGCGTGGCCCAGGTGGTTGGTGCCGAACTGCAGGTCGAACCCGTCGGCGGTCTTGCCCTTCGCGGTGGCCATCACCCCGGCGTTGTTCACGAGCACGTCGAGCGCGTCGCCGGTCAGCTCGCGCACGGCCGTGGCGGCCTTGCGCACCGAAGACAGATCGGCCAGGTCCAGCGACACCAGTTCGGGCGCCGGTCCCGACGCGAGCGCGTTGACGCGCGCCAGCGCCGTGGCACCGCGCTCGGCCGAGCGGCACGCGAGCAGCACCCGCGCGCCGCGGCCGGCGAGGACTTCGGCCGTGCGCAGGCCCAGCCCCGAGTTGGCGCCGGTGACCAGGACGGTCCGGCCGGTCTGGTCGGCCACGTCGGCCTCGGTCCAGCGTCGGTTCACGGGGTTCACCTAACTACACGTCACGCGCTGGGCGCGAGCAGGCGCATCAGGTGCCCCATCGGGCTGCGGCGGCGGGCCGGGCGCTCGGCGCGCCGGTCGCCCGCGCGGACGAGCGAGTCGAACGCGTACCCGACGCGCGTGAGCTCCTCGGCCGGCTCACCGGGCTCGGCGAGCCCGGCCGTGATGGCGAGCATCCGCAGCTCGCCCTCGTGCAGCGGGACGAGCGCCGGATGGCGTTCGAGACCCGCGTCGAGCAGTGCGCGCAGCGCCTCGTGCTCGGCCTGGGCGCGTCGCCACGCCCGCGAAACGGCGTCGACCTGGTCGCCGACGCCGTCGGCGGCCGCGTCCTCGGGGTCGGCCAGTTCGGCGCGCAGGTGCCCCCCGAGCACCTGCGTCCACTTGTGCTGCAGCGCCAGCAACAGGCTCTCTTCGCAGCCGAAAGCGTCGGTGGCGCCGGGGATCTCGGCGAGGTCGAGCGGCTCGCCGGGGGTGCGCTTCGCGTGGCGCACGGCCGCTTCGAGGATCTCCCGGCGTCGGTAGAAGTCGGTCCAGCTCATGGTGTGGGCTCCCCTTCCGTGACCCGGGCCATACCGCGGGTCTGCGGCATACTCCCGGTACGGACCTGACACGGCGAACATACCATGGGTATGGAGATCGTCGTCCGCGTAAGGTTGTGAGGGTGCCGACAATGAGGTCCAGACGGCTCGACTACTCGGAGTCCACGCGATCCGCCCTGGTCGACAGCGCGGTGGAGCTGTTCACGAAACGCGGCTACGCGGGTACCTCGCTCGACGAGGTGGCCAAACGTGCCCGCGTGACGAAAGGCGCGCTCTACCACCACTTCAGCGGGAAGCAGGCGCTCTTCGAGGCTGCGTTCGACTCCGTGGAGAGCCTGGTCTACGACCGGCTCGACAAGATCATGACCGGTCCCGGCACGCCGTGGGAGCGGGCGCTCGGCGCGCTCAACGCGTTCATCAAGAGCTGTCTCGACCCCGCGTACCAGCGGATCGCGATCCACGAGGCGCCGGTGGTGATGGGCTGGGAGCGCTGGCGCGAGGCCGAGGAGCAGTGCAGCTTCGGGCTCGTGCGCTCGGGCCTGCAGGCGCTCGTCGACGCCGGCGAGGTGGAGCCGGTGCCGGTCGACCTCACCGCCCGGCTGCTGTTCGGCGCGCTGTCGTCGGCGGCCACGGAGATCGCGAGCGCGACCGACCCGAAGCAGGTCGGCGCGCAGATCGAGGACGTGATCGTGCGGATGCTGCTGCGCCTGCGCCAGCCCGGCGAAGCGGGAGAGCGACCGGCCGCGAGCTGAACCAGTCCCTGGCTAGGCTGGCGCCATGGACTTGAGGATCTTCACGGAGCCCCAGCAGGGCGCCACCTACGACGACCTCCTGCGCGTCGCCCAGGCGACCGAGGCCGCCGGTTTCGACGCGTTCTTCCGCAGCGACCACTACCTCAAGATGGGGTCCGGCGACGGGCTGCCCGGGCCCACCGACGCCTGGGTCACGCTCGGCGGCCTCGCTCGCGAGACGAAGCGGATCCGGCTCGGCACGCTCGTCACCGCGGCGACGTTCCGCCACCCCGGCCCGCTCGCGATCTCCGTGGCGCAGGTCGACCAGATGTCGGGCGGGCGGGTGGAGTTCGGCCTCGGCGCGGGCTGGTTCGACGCCGAGCACACCGCGTACGGCTTGACGCTGCCGCCGCTGAAGGAGCGGTTCGACCGGTACGCCGAGCAGCTGGAGATCATCACCGGCCTGTGGAAGACGCCGGCGGGGGAGACGTTCTCGTTCTCCGGGGAGCACTACACGCTCACCGACTCGCCGGCGCTGCCGAAGCCCGCGCAGTCGCCCGCGCCGCCGGTGATCATCGGTGGCGGCGGCAAGAAGCGCACGCCCGAGCTGGCCGCGCGCTACGCCGACGAGTTCAACCTGCCGTTCGCCGGCCAGGACACGACGCTGGCGCAGTTCGAGCGCGTCACCGCCGCGGCGGAAGCGCTGGGCCGCGACCCGAAGGAGATCCTCCGCTCGGTGACCCTGACCGTCGCCATCGGCCGCGACGACGCCGAGGTGGCGCGCCGCGCGTCCGCGATCGGCCGTGACCTGGCCGAACTGCGCGAAAACGGCCTCGCCGGCACCGCCGCCGAGGTCGTCGACCGCATCGGGCAGTGGCGGGAGAAGACGGGGATCACCCGGCTCTACTTGCAGGTCCTCGACCTGGCCGACCTCGACCACCTCGAGTTCATCGCCTCGGACGTGGCTCCGCAGCTGTGACGCGCCCGGGTGGTGGGCTCGCTCGCGGCGCCCACCACCCGGTACGGGTCAGCTCTGCAAGGCGAAGGTGACGCCCGGCGCGGACGGCGCGTCCGGACGCGGCAGCCAGCGGTCGTCGCGCACCGGCAGCTCGCCCGCCAGCGCGGCGAGCACGGCGTCGCGGGCCATCGGCAGGACCTCGGACACCGCGACGTCGCGCTGGAGCTCGTAGGACAGCGACGTGACGCCCGCGTCGCGGATGCCGCACGGGACGATGTTGTCGAAGGCGCCGAGGTCGGCGTTGCAGTTGAGTTCGAAGCCGTGCATCGTGACGCCGCGCTGAACGCGGATGCCGATGGCGGCGATCTTGCGCTCGATGCCGCGCTCGTCGGCCGGGATCCACACGCCGCTGCGGCCTTCGACGCGGCCGGTGCGCACGCCGAGCCGCTCGCACACCACGATCAGCGCCTCTTCGAGCCGCCGGACGTAGTGCATGACGTCGATGGGATCGGCGAGCTTCAGGATGGGGTAACCCACCAGCTGGCCCGGGCCGTGCCAGGTGATCTTGCCGCCGCGGTCCACGTCGATCACCGGGGTGCCGTCGGCCGGGCGGTCCTCGGGCTCGGTGCGCTTGCCGGCGGTGTAGACCGACGGGTGCTCCAGCAGGAGCAGCGTGTCCGGCCCGGTCTCGTCGGCGCGCGCGGTGAGGATCTCGCGCTGCAGGTCCCAGGCCTCGGTGTACTCGATGGTGCCGAGCTCCCGGACGTCGACGGGATCGCTCGTGGCACGGCAGGAAATCGTCGAAGAACTCACCCGTCGAGGCTACGCCCGTCGGCCTCCGGAAAGGGCAGAAGCCGAAGTGCTGTGGCCGACACCAGGCCCATCCCCAGCACGGCGAGCACGGCGCCGGCGGTGTCCGTGACCCAGTGCACACCCAGCACGATCCGGCAGGCGGCCGCGAGCACCGTCGCGGCGGCGGCGGCGATCGTCGCGAGGCGCACGAACCGGCGCGCGACCCAGCCGCACAGCAGCACCACGACCAAACCGGTCGCGGCGACCGAAACGACGTGCCCGCTCGGGTAGCTCAGCTCGGGGTACACGCGCGGCCGTTGCCGCAGGAACACCGGTTTGAACGCCACGCTCATCACCCGGCACAGCACGAGGATCGCGGCGAGCCGCGCGTAGACCGAAAGCCGGGCGCGGTCCCGCAGCGCCAACGCGACGAGCACCACCCCGAGCACCCACGGCAGCACGGGCCCGAGGACGTTCGTGACCACTCCCGCGACCAGCCCGGCCGGCCGCGTGTCCTGGCCGCGCAGGGCGCCGGCGACCTCGACGTCGAGCCGCAGTGGCTGCCGGTCGACGAGCAGGCCCAGTACGACGAACGCGGCGAGCAGCACCACCCCCGTGACGACCCAGCGGACTCTCGGCACGGTCATGTCGCGGCGGCGAGCGCGCTTTCCAGTGTCCGGTGGCGGAATTCGTAGCCGGTGTGCTCGAGCCGGCGGGGCACGGCGCGCTGGCCGAACAGGGCCATCTCCTCGGCGGCCTGGCCCAGCACGAGTTTCATCGCGATCCCCGGCACCCACCACGGCGCGGGCCGGTGCACGGCGTGGCCCAGCGCGCGCGTGAAATCGGCGTTGGTGACCGGCGCCGGACCCGTGAGGTTGACCGGGCCGGACAGCGTTTCGTGCGCCAGCGCGTGGACGATCCCGCCCACCTCGTCTTCGAGCGCGATCCAGGGCATGTACTGGTGGCCGTTGCCGAGCCGGCCGCCGAGCGCGAACTTGAACAGCGGCCGCAGCACGTCGAGCAGCCCGCCCTTGGGTGCGAGCACGAGCCCGGTCCGCACCGTCACGACGCGCGCGCCCGCGGCCGTCGCCGGAGCCGTCGCGCCTTCCCACGCCGCGCACAGCTCGGCCAGGAACCCCGAGCCCGTGCCGCCGGTTTCGTCGACGACCGCGGAACCGGTGTTGCCGTAGAACCCGACCGCGGACGCGTTCACGAGCACCCCGACGCCGTGGTCGGCGACGGCCTCGGCGAGGACCTCGGTGGGCTCGACCCGGCTGTCGAGCAGCACCTGCTTGCGCATCGCGCTCCACCGGCCCGGCAGCAGGGGCGCGCCGCACAGGTTCACGACCGCGTCGACGCCCTCGAACGCGCCGTCGTCGATCCGCGCCGACGGCGGGTCCCAGCCGCGCTCGTCGGCCGCCCGCGCGGCGCGCCGCACCAGGCGGCGCACGTCGTGGCCGTCCGAACGCAGCCGCGCGGCCAGCGCCGTGCCGATGAGCCCGCCGGAGCCCGCGATGAGTACCCGCATGCTTGAGATCGTGTCCTATCCGTCCGCGGACCGCACGCCCGGTCGCAGCTCGCCCGCGATGTCCGCGGCGGCGGTCAGCAGCACCAGCGCCGGGATCGTGGCGGTGGGCCGCAACCGGTAGCTGCCGCGCCGGTCCTGCTCGACGAGGCCGGCTGAGGTCAGCGTTTTCAGGTGGTGGTACAGCCGCCCGGGAGACCCCAGGCCCGCGCTTTCCTGCAGCGCGGCGCCCGTCTGCGCGCCGTCACGGGCGAGCACGCGCACGAGCGCGATCCGGTCCGGGCTCGCCAGCGCGGCCAGCACTTCGGCGCGCGGGCCGTCGGGCAGGCCGAGGACAGCGGGCGCGGTGAGCCGGATCTGCCAGGTGAGATTCGGGTCGGTGAGCTCGCCCTGGTAGCCGACGACCCCGCCGGGACCGTCCGGAGTGGACTCCTCGGGCCGCCCTTCGAGCGCGGCGACCCGCCGTTCCAGTGCCGCGACGCGTTCGGCGAGGTCTTCGGTCATGCACTCAGTGTCCCAGTGCGCGGCTCACTTCCGCGAGCGTGGCGGGTGTCGTGAGGCTGCCGGCGCAGAGGTCGAGCAACGTCGCGGCGTTCGCGAGGTCCACGGACGGGTCCGCGATCAGGAGCACGGCCGTGCCGGGTCGGCGGTCCGGCCACAGCAGGTCCGCGGCGAGCGTGAGGATCCCCGGGTAGCTGCCACCCTTGTACAGCATCGCGGTCGTGCCGGGCGGCTGGTGCCCGGCGTATTGGGCGCTGAGGATGTGCCGCGTGAGGTCGGCGGATTTCCCTTGTGCGGTGGCGATTTCGTGGTGCAGGGCGGCCAGTTGTGCGGCGCTGCCGCGGCCGGTGCCGGCGGCCCAGGCGAATTGTTCGTCCATTGTGGGCGGTCGGGCCGTGACGCGGGGGATCACCTGGGCGCGGAAAGCTTTGTCGCGCGCGAACCGGTCGGACAGCCGGTCGCCGGCCGCGCGGCGCGTTGCCGCGGGAACGCCGGACGGCGGGCAGAACTCGGGGAACAGGAGCAGGAGGGTCTCGCCGCTGAACATCCGCAGGTCGGGGTCGAACCACCCGGCGCGCGCCGCCGCGCCCCGCAACGCGGCGTCGCCGAGACGGGCCCGCAGGTAGTCCGCGGCGGCGCCGTCGCTGACCACGATCATCAGCTCGGCCAGCCGGTGCAGCGGCACGGTCCGGCCGGGATCGGTCGCGATGCCGGACGCGTCGTGGGGAATCCCGAGCAGCGTGTACGACTGCACGTGCGAGCCGCCGTCGCCGCCGTACGGGTAGCGGGCGTCCCAGTCGCCGACGCGCACGGGCTCGTCCGGGTCGAGGCGGCCGGCGGTGACGGCGTCGGAGTAGGCGGCGGCGTGGATAACCTTGATCGCCGACGCCAGGGGACGCGCGGTGTGCGGCTGGTGGGCCAGGCGGTGCCCGGCGCCGTCGTCGAAAACCGCCGAAACCGCGTCGCGGTGGGCGGTCAGCCACTGCAGCCAGCTGGCGGTGGTGGTGATGTCCGGCGGCGTCTCGGCGCGGGCGGTGGCGGGTACGAGCAGGGCGGCGGCGCTCGCGGCGGCCGCGCCGGTCAGGAGTCTGCGTCGGGTCAGCACGGGTCCACTGTACTCCGAGATTCCGTAATTCCGGAATTACAGTGAGACTGGTACGGCGAAGGCCCCGCACACCCTGAGGGCGTACGGGGCCTTCGCGGAGGCGTCCGGCGAGGTCAGAGACCCAGCTCGTCCTCGAACTTGCCCTCTTCCAGGCGCTGCTTGATCGTCGTCAGGAAGCGGCCGGCGTCGGCGCCGTCGACCAGGCGGTGGTCGTAGGTCAGCGGCAGGTACACCATCGAGCGGACGGCGATCGTGTCGCTGCCCTCGGTGTCGGTCACCACGACCGGGCGCTTCACCACGGCGCCGGTCCCGAGCATGCCGGACTGCGGCTGCACGATGATCGGCGTGTCGAACAGGGCGCCGTTGCTGCCGATGTTCGTGATGGTGAAGGTGCCGCCGGTCAGCTCGTCCGGCTTGATCTGGTTGGCCCGGGCCCGCGCCGCCAGGTCGGCGATGCGGTGCGCGAGACCGGCGAGGCTCAGCTCACCCGCGTCGTGGATCACGACCGAGAGCAGGCCGCGCTCGGTGTCCACCGCGATGCCCAGGTGCACGGCGCCGTGGTAGGTGATCTCCTTCGTGTCCTCGTTGTAGGACGCGTTGACGTTCGGGTGCTGCTTGAGCGCCTCGACCGTCGCCTTGGCGAAGAACGGCAGGAACGTGAGGTTCACGCCCTCGCGCTCCTTGAACGCCGCCTTCGCGCGCTGGCGCAGCTTGGCGATCTTGGTCACGTCGACCTCGTGCACCTGGGTCAGCTGCGCGGAGACCTGCAGCGACTCACGGGTCTTGGTGGCCGTGATCTGGCGGATCCGGCTCGCCTTCTGGACGGTGCCGCGCAGGGCGGCGACGTCCGGCGAGACGGCGGCGCGCGGCGCCGCCGGGGCGGCGGCGGCCGGAGCCTGGGCGGCGGGCGCGGCCGGGGCGGGCGCCGGAGCGGCCTGCTTCTGCTTCGCCTCGGCCGCCGCGAGCACGTCCTGCTTGCGGATGCGGCCACCGACCCCGCTGCCGGTCAGCGACGCCAGGTCGATGTCGTGCTCGGAGGCGAGCTTGCGCACCAGCGGGGTGACGTACGGGCCGTCGGCCGCCGAGCCGTTGTCCGCGGCCTTGGCAGCCGGAGCCGCGGCAGCCGGAGCCGGAGCAGCGGGGGCCGGGGCAGCGGGCGCCGGCGCCGCCGGGGCGGGCGCGGGAGCCGGCTTGCTCTCCTGAACGGGAGCCGGAGCCGGAGCAGCGGGCGCCGGAGCGGCCGGAGCCGGGGCCGGCGCGGGAGCGGCAGCCGGGGCGGGCGCGGCACCGGCGTCGCCGATCACCGCGAGCACACCGCCGACCTCGACGGTCTCGTCCTCACCGGCGCGGATCTCGAGCACCGTGCCGGCGACCGGCGACGGGACCTCGGTGTCGACCTTGTCGGTGGAGATCTCGAGCAGCGGCTCGTCGACGTCAACCGAGTCGCCGACCTGCTTGAGCCAGCGGGTGACGGTGCCCTCGGTCACGCTCTCGCCCAGCTCGGGCAGCTTGACCTCGGTGCCCTGGCCACCGGCCGCGGGCGCGGTGTCCGGCCGCGACGGGGCCTCGGCCTCGACCTGGGCGGCGGGCGCCGGCTCGGGCTCGGGGGCCGCCTGCGGCTCCGGAGCGGCTTCCTGCGCGGGCGCGGCGGCCGGCTCGGCGGCGGGGACCCCGCCGGTGCCGTCGTCGATCACGGCGAGCTCGCCGCCGACCTCGACGGTCTCGTCCTCACCGGCGCTGATCTTCACCAGCGTGCCGGCGACCGGGGACGGCACCTCGGTGTCGACCTTGTCGGTGGAGATCTCGAGCAACGGCTCGTCGACCTCGACGGTGTCGCCTTCCTGCTTCAACCACCGGGTGACGGTGCCTTCGGTGACGCTCTCACCGAGCTCCGGCAACGTGACGGAGTAGGCCATCGTTCGCTGACTCCCTTGATATCTGTAAGTCGTGAGTTGGATTCTGCTGGTGAGACGTCAGCTGTGCACGTGCAGCGGCTTCCCCGCGAGGGCGAGGAACGCTTCACCGAGGGCCTCGGTCTGGGTGGGGTGGGCGTGGATCAGCGGGGCGACGTCCTCCGGGAAGGCCTCCCAGTTGTAGACCAGCTGGGCTTCGCCGATCAGCTCGCCGACGCGGTCACCCACCATGTGCACGCCGACGACCGGGCCGTCGGGCGCCTTGACCAGCTTCACGCCACCGGAGGTCTTGAGGATCTGGCTCTTGCCGTTGCCGCCGAGGTCGTAGGTGTAGGTGGTGACGTCGTTGCCGTACTTCTCCTTGGCCTGCGACTCGGTGAGCCCGACCGAGGCGACCTCGGGGTGCGAGTAGGTGACGCGCGGGATGCCCTTCTCGTCGATCACGCGCGGGTTGAGGCCCGCGATCTCCTCGGCGACGAAGATGCCCTGCTGGAAACCGCGGTGCGCGAGCTGCAGGCCCGGGACGATGTCGCCGACGGCGTAGACGTTCGGCAGGTTGGTGCGCAGGCGCTCGTCGGTGAGGACGAAGCCGCGGTCGATCTTGACGCCGGCTTCCTCGTAGCCGTGGCCGGCCGAGTTCGGCCCGCGGCCGACGGCGACCAGCAGGAGGTCCGCGTCGATGGTCTCGCCGGACTCCAGCGAAACGCTCACGCCGTTGTCGTCCTGCTTCGCGCCGGTGAACTTCACGCCGGTCTTGAAGGCGATCTTGCGACGGCGGAACGCGCGCTCGAGCTGCTTGGAGGCGTACTCGTCCTCGGCGGGCACCAGGCGCGGCAGGGCCTCGACCACGGTGACGTCGACGCCGAAGGAGGCCCAGACGCTCGCGAACTCCACGCCGATCACGCCGCCGCCGAGGACCACGACCTTCTTCGGCACCCAGTCGAGCGCGAGCGCCTGCTCGCTGGCGATGACGCGGCCGCCGAGCTCGAGACCGGGCAGCGTCCGCGAGTACGAACCGGTGGCGAGGATGACGTTCTTGCCGGTGTAGCGCGTGCCGTCGACCTCGACGGTGGTGCCGCCGACGAACGTGCCGGTGCCCTCCACCAGGTTGACCTTGTGGGCCTTGGCCAGGCCCTGGAGGCCCTTGTACAGGCGGGCGACGACGCCGTCCTTGTACTTGTTGACCCCGGCGATGTCGATGCCTTCGAACACGGCCTTGACCCCGACCGACTCCGATTCACGAGTCTCGTCGGCGACCTCGGCGGCGTGGAGCAGGGCCTTGGTCGGGATGCACCCGCGGTGCAGGCAGGTCCCGCCCAGCTTGTCCTTCTCGATCAACGTGACGGAAAGGCCCAGCTCGGCCGCGCGGAAAGCCGCGGCGTAGCCGCCCGATCCGCCTCCCAGGATCACAAGGTCGGCGGAGGTGTCGCTCACTTCAATAACTCCTCGGCAGCGGTAGGGGGTGAAGCTCCGTCGTCGCGCCGGGCCGGTATAACCGCGCGCGCGACACCAGCCATCTTGTCACTACGGCGAATCGCTCGACCAACCCGGCCGTGCGACACCGACCACACCTGGCCATGGGAATAATGGAAGCCGTACTCCTGCAAGAAGAGAGGTGGTCGGAGTGGGGATCTTCGACTCGCTGCGCCGGCGCGGCCGCGGCGGCAGGCGCCCGGGGACCATGCGTCGGGCCACTTCGGAAGACACGCGTCACCTGGAGGAATGGGCCTCGACGAGGCGTGGGGTCGAGGCGTACGTGGAGCCCCGCACCACGGTGACGGAAACCACTGTGGTGCTCATCGCCCACGACGGCGAGTGGACCCGCCGGCGCATCGGCAGCCTGCCCGCGGCGCTGCACTTCGGGCAGAAGCACTCGATCCCGGTGTACGAGGTGTCGCGGGTCGGTTACCCGAGGCGCATGCGCGAGTACACCGAGCGCAAGAAGCGCGGCCAGGCCTAGCGGCTGGCCTCGAGCAGGCCGAGGTGGCGTTCGAGCAGCGCGCGGAACGACCCGTGCGCGGTGCTGCCGAAGGTCAGGTCGACCTCCACGGCGTGCCCCGTCTCGGTGAGCAGGACGAGCGCCGGGTCCGAGACGATGACGACGGTCCCGTCGGCCCGGAGTTCTCCCGCGCGGAGCAACCGCGGGAAGACGACGTCGGCGGGCAGGCCGTCAGCCGTGCGGAGGAACTCGCGGTAGTCCTCGGGCAGCGCGGTGCCCAGCCGGGTTTCGGCCGCGCGGATGTCCGCCTCGGCCGCGGCCGGCGGCGCCACCTGACCGCGTTCCCGGACGATCGCGGCGACGAGGTCCGGCCAGCTGTCCGCCGTCGACGGGTAGCGCTCGCGCAACGCGGCGACGAGGGCGCCCGCGCAGAGGTGCGGCCATTCGGCACCGAGCCCGAGCGGATCGGCTCCGTGGACGAGCCGGCGCGCCAGGTTCCGCGTGGCGCCGAGGGCGGCGACGTCGGGCTGCTGCTGCTCCGCCGTGCGGTCCGTCCACTGCGCGAGGTCGCCTTCGGCCAGCGCGGCGCGCACGCGGTCGGGCCGGCCCGGGGTGAGCGCACCGACCACTCCGGCGACCGGTGATCCGTCGAACACACCGTCCAGATCGGACACTTTCCGGGTCAGGAACGCTTGGTGCGCCTGCTCTTCCGCGTCGAGGTCCAGCGGGGGCAGCGCGTCCGCCCACTGTGGACGGTTGCCCCGAGCCTCGAACAGCATCGCCCACGCCCGGGTCCGCACGGCGTCGTCGGCGAGCCGCGTCGCCGGCCGCTCCGTCACCGCGTGCCACTGCGTCGCGAGCCGGTCCGCGGCCTCGGCCGCGCCCGCCGTGGCGAGCAGCAGTGCGGCGTACCCGACGCGGTGGTCGAGCGTGGGCTCGTCGCCGGTGAGGACGTCGTGGATCGCGGTTTCGAGGTACGCGTCACGGTCCACGGCACCGAGGGTGCCACAAGAAGAGGCCCCTCACCGCGCGCGGTGAGGGGCCTCGACCCGGACGGGGAAGCTCAGCCGCGGTCGGCGATGTCCGCCAGGACGGCCGCGATGGTCCGGACCGGCACGCCGGTGCCGCCCTTGCCCGTGTAGCCCCAGGGGGAGCCGGTGTTGAACGCCGGGCCCGCCACGTCGATGTGGGCCCACGGCAGGCCGTCGGCCACGAACTCCTTCAGGAACAGGCCGGCCGCGAGCATGCCGCCCCAGCGGTGGCCGGTGACGTTCGCGATGTCGGCCAGGCGCGAATCCAGGTCGGCGCGCAGTTCCTCGGGCAGCGGCATCGCCCAGCCGCCCTCGCCGGTGGCCTGCATGATCGCGGCGACGCGGTCGCGGAACTCGTCGGAGCCCATGACCCCCGCAGTGCGGTTGCCCAGCGCCACGACCTGCGCGCCGGTGAGCGTGGCGGTCTCGATGAGGTAGTCGGGGTTCTCCTCGGCCGCGCGCACCATCGCGTCGACCAGCACCAAGCGGCCCTCGGCGTCGGTGTTGAGGACCTCGACGGTCTTGCCGCCGTACATGGTCAGCACGTCGCCCGGGCGGTAGGAGCTGCCCGAGGGCAGGTTCTCCGCGAGCGGGATGTGCGCGGTGACCTCGAGCGGGTACTTGAGCTTCGCGGCCAGCACCACCGACGCGAGCACCGCGGCCGCACCGGACATGTCCGAGGTCATGTGGTCCATGCCCGCGGCGGGCTTGATCGAGATGCCGCCCGAGTCGAACGTGATGCCCTTGCCGACCAGCGCGACCTTCTTGCTCGCCTTCGCCGGCTTCCAGCCCACGCGCAGCAGCCGTGGCGGCCGGACGGAGCCCCCGCCGACACCGAGGATGCCGCCGAAGCCCTTGCGCTTGAGCTGCTTCTCGTCGAGGACCTCGAAGTCGAGGCCGTTGTCCTCGGCCAGCTTCTTCGCGCGGTCGGCGAACGAAGCCGGGAACAGGTCGTTCGGCGGGGTGTTGATGAGGTCGCGGGTGATGATCACCGACTCGGCGATGGCGGTGGCGGCCTTCAGCGTCGCCTTGTGCTCGCGCGCGGTGCCGTCCTCCGGGCTGACGAAGTCGGCCTTGGCCAGCGGGGCGTCGCCCTTCGCGGAGCGGTACTCGGTGAAGGTGTACGCGCCGAGCGCGGTGCCCTCGACGGCCGCGTGCAGGTCGAGCGCCGACAGCGTGACGAACGCGCGCTCGGTGCCGGCCAGCGCGCGGGCGGCCGCACCGGCGGCGCGGCGGACCTGCTCGGCGGTGACGGTGCCGCCGTTGCCGTCCTCGGCCTTGCCCAGGCCCACGGCCAGCACGACGCCCGCGGGCAGCTTGCCCAGCGTCGGGAGCTTCACGACCTGTTCGGCCTTGCCGGTGGCGCCGAGCGTGGCGAGGACCTCGGCGAGCTTGCCGTCGAAGGCGGCGTCGGCGACCGCGGCACCCGCGGCGAGCAGCGGGCCGTCCTCGCCCTGGAGGGTGCCGATCACGACCACGTCGGCGCGGGTTTTGGCGAGCGCCGCCTCGGTGTTCTCGGTGAGGGCAAGCTTCGGCACGGTCACTTCTGGCTCCTCGCGCTGTCGCGGTGGTACCGGGCGACGTGCCCGGACGGATCGTGAGCCATGCTAATGACAGACGCGGCCGGACGTCGGAAGGGGACCATCGTGCGACTCGGGGGCGGGCTCCTCGTCGTGCTGGCGGTGGGGGCCGCCGGGGCCGGGTACTGGGTGCTGGCCGGGGTCGTGCTCGCCGCGGTGGTCGCGGCGGTCGTGTCCCGCCTGCCCGCGCTGGGCGACACCCCGCTCGAGCGGTACGCCGGGGCGTTCACGCGCCTGGCGCTGGTGGTGGTGCAGGCGATCGTCTTCGGTGCGTACGTCGTCCCGGCCCAACCCGCGTACGCGGCGGCCGGGCTCGTGCTCGTGGTCGCCGTGGCCGATCTCGCCGGCCTGCGGCTGCCCGCCGCGCTGACGCGCTGGCTCACCGTGGTGCTGATCGCGGCCGCGGCGGTGCTCATCGTGCTGTGCGCGGTGGTGGCCCCGGTGGTCACGTCGACGCCGATCGGGACGCCGGACCTGGCCGCGATCGTGGTCACGGCGCTGATCACGCTGCCGTTCCTGCTCCCGGTCGCGGCCGACCGCGGGACCGTCCGGGCCCTGACGCTCGGCGGGTTCGCGGTGCTCGTGACGATCGTCGCGCTGGTGCAGCTCGGACCCGATCGGCTCGGGCTGTCGGCGACGTCGGTCCGCGACCTGCTCTACGCCGCCGATGCCGGCCAGCTGCAGCCGCTGCTGACCGTGGTCGTCGTGCTCGCGACGGTCCCCGCCGCGCTCACCACGTTCACCGACGCCCGCGAGCGGTACGCGCCCGAGCGCGGCTGGGTTTCGGCCGTCGGGGTCGTCCTGGCGCTGGCCGCGGCTCTGTTCGTGACGCCGTACGCGGTGCTGGTCGCGGCCGGGCTCGGCGAGGTGGTGGAACTGGTCCTGCGGGCCCGCCACCGCCGCTACCGTGTCGCCCATGAGTGATCACCGCTGGGCGCCGGGGGACACCGTCGTGGAGCGTTTCCTGCGGCCCGACGGCAGCATCGGCCAGCACCACCCGCTGCGCGTCGTGGCCGACGACGGCGACGTCCTGTTCGGCTGGCTGCCGGTCGGCACGCCGATCGTCGGCAGCCGGCTCGCCGACGGCCGCACGATGCGCGAGGCGCCGCTGGCGGAACGGTTCCGCGTGCCGCGCGTGCCGGTGCCCGACACGTGGCGGGGCACGTCGACGCTGCGGATGATCCCCGAGGGCCGGTGGTCGTCGGTGTGGTGGTTCTTCGAGGCCGACGGCACCTTCCGCGACTGGTACGTGAACCTGGAGGTGCCGCTCGGGCGCACCGCGAACGGCCCGGACCGCATCGACGGGGTGCTCGACGTCGTGGTCACGCCGGGCGGGGGCTGGCGCTGGGACGACGAGGACGAGGCCGAGGAGGCGCTCGCTGTCGGCCGCCTCACGGCCGGGCAGCTCGACCGGCTGCGCGCGGAGGGCGAGCGGATCGGGGCACTGGCCGGCGCGGGCGCGTTCCCCTTCGACGGCACGCACACCGACTTCCGGCCCGACCCGGCGTGGGCCGCGCCGGAGCTGCCCGCCGGCCTGCGGTGAGCGTCAGGTCGCGGTGAGGAGCAGGATCCCGGCGAGCACCACGTTCACCACGACCAGCAGGACGACCGACCGGGTGGGCAGGTCGGGTGCGAACACCTTGCCGTGCAGGCTGCGCCACCAGTAGACGCCGAAGCCGCCGGCCACCAGGCCGATGAACCCGCCGAACCCGCTGCCCAGCAGCGCCCACCCGACCATGCCGAGCAGGCCGACGCCGAACGTCAGGAACACCGCGGTCACGAAGGTCTTCACACCGTCGCCGCCGCCCGTTTTCGCGGGCGGGTGCGGCTGGGAGGTCGCTGGGAAGCTCACCACCCCATCGTAGGGGTGGATCGCCCCAGCGGGCAGGACGTGGCCGGGGGCCTCACGCAGCGGGCGCGCCGGTACGCGGCGCGTGAAATAGGTGGTCGTCCGACTAACGCGCCTCCGAGCAAGCGCTAAAGTTGCACCATGACGACAGCGACGCAGTTCTCCCGAGTCCCGCATCCCGCCCCCGCGACTCCCGAGCGCGTCGCCGAGGTACTCGACAAGCCCGGGTTCGGCACGTTCTTCACCGATCACATGGTGACGGTGAAGTGGAGCGAGGACCGTGGCTGGTACGACGCCAAGGTCGAGCCGTACGCGCCGTTCTCACTCGACCCCGCCACGTCCGTGCTGCACTACGGCCAGGCGATCTTCGAAGGCCTCAAGGCCTACCGCCAGCCCGACGGCACTGTCGCTGCGTTCCGGCCCGACGCCAACGCCGAGCGCTTCCAGGCGTCCGCGGAGCGGCTCGCGATGCCGAAGCTGCCGGTGGAGACCTTCGTGCAGTCGGTGCGCGAGCTGATCGCGGTCGACGAGCGCTGGGTGCCCACCCGCAAGGGTGACTCGCTGTACCTGCGCCCGTTCATGATCTCCACCTCGACGGGCCTCGGGGTGAACCGCCCCGCGACCGAGTACCTGTACACGCTCATCGGTTCGCCGGCCGGCTCGTACTTCTCGGGCGGCGTGAAGCCGGTCAGCGTGTGGCTCTCGACGGAGTACGTGCGCGCGGCCCCGGGCGGCACCGGGTTCGCGAAGTGCGCGGGCAACTACGCGGCGTCGTTCGTGGCGCAGGCGCAGGCCGTCGAGAACGGCTGCGACCAGGTGGTGTGGCTCGACGCCGTCGAGCGCCGCTGGGTCGAGGAGATGGGCGGGATGAACCTGTTCTTCGTCTTCGGCTCGGGCGCCGACGCCCGCGTGGTCACGCCGGAGCTGTCCGGCTCGCTGCTGCCGGGCATCACGCGCAAATCGCTGCTGCACCTGGCGGAGGTCGCCGGGCACAAGGTCGAGGAGCGCCGGATCTCCACCGACGAGTGGGAGAAGGCGGCCGCCTCCGGTGAGCTCACCGAGGTCTTCGCGTGCGGCACCGCGGCGGTCATCACCCCGGTCGGCCACGTGAAGCACGCGGGCGGCGAGTTCACCGTCGCCGACGGGCAGCCGGGTGAGATCACGATGAAGCTGCGTGAAGAACTGGTCGGCATCCAGGAGGGTGACCGCCCGAACGCGGCCGGCTGGATGCAGCCGCTGGACTGATCCACTGTAGACGGAAAGGGCCGCCCGGGTTCGTCCCGGGCGGCCCTTTTTCCGTTGCGGGGCTTAGGAAGTCGGCACCGGCGTGAGCGGGCCCGAAACACCGGACTGCTCGTGCGTGGTCATTTCGGCGAGCACGCGCGCGGCCATCATCAGCAGCGGCAGCGCCGTGACGGCGCCGGTGCCCTCGCCGAGGCGGACGTCGAGGTCGAGCAGCCCGCCGAGGTCGAGGTGCTCGAGCGCGAGGGCGTGCGCGGGTTCGCCGGTGAGCTGGCCGGACATCCACCAGCGGCGGGCGCCGGGCGCGAGCTCCTCGGCCACGAGCGCCGCCGAGCAGACCACCAGGCTGTCGAGGACGACCGGGGTGCGGCGGACGGCCGCCTGGGCCAGGAAGCCCGTCATAGCGGCGATGTCGGCGCCGGAAGACGTGCGCAGCAGAGCGAGCGGGTCCGCGAGCACCGTACGGGCGCGGCGCAGCGCGTCGCGGATGGCGGCGGCCTTGCGCATCCAGGTGTTGTCGTCGATGCCCGAGCCGCGGCCCACGACGGCCACCGGCTCCGTGCCCGTGAGGGCGGCGACGAGCACCGACGCAGGCGTGCTGTTGCCGATGCCCAGGTCGCCGGCGATGAGCAGGTCGGCGCCGCTGTCGACCTCGGCGTCCGCGACCTTCATGCCGGCCAGCACGGCGGCGCGGACCTCGTCTTCGGTGAGGGCGTCCTCGACGTCGATCGAGCCCGAGCCGCGGCGGACCTTGTACTCGCTGATCGAGCGCATGGCCGATTCCTCGGTGTCCACGGCCATGTCGACCACGCGCACGCTGGCGCCGGCCGCCGCCGCGAGCACGTTGACGGCCGCGCCGCCGGTGAGCATGGTGCCGACGAGCTGCGAGGTGACCTCGGCCGGATAGGCGGACACGCCCTTCTTCGCGATGCCGTGGTCGCCGGCGAACACCACCACGCGCGGCCGCGTGAACGGCCGGGGCGGGGCCTGGCCCTGGCACGCGGAGATCCACACGCCGAGCTCCTCGAGCCGCCCGAGGGACCCCGCGGGCTTCACGAGCTTGTCGTGCAGTGCGATCGCCGCCGACCGGGCCTGGTCGCTGGGTGGTTCGATCTCGCCGAACTCGATGCTGGTGTCCGCGTCCACGCCAGGCCTTTCTCTCGCGGGAGTCCTCACGCGCAAACCTACCGAAGCCCGGTCCAGTAGGGTCGCCGACCGTGGAGACGACAGCGGCGGGGGTCGTGCTGGCCAGCGGCGCCGGCACCCGGGTCGGGGCGGCGCTCAACAAGGTCTACCTGCCGGTGGCCGGCCGGCGGGTCGTGGCGTGGTCGCTGGCGGCGTTCGCCGCGGTGGCCGGACTCGGGGTGCTGGTGCTGGTGATCCGGCCGGAGGACGAGGCGCTGGCCGGCGAGGTCCTGGCCGCGCACCCGGGGAAGATCGAGGTCGTCACCGGCGGCGCGACCCGGCAGGCGTCCGAGCTGAACGCCCTGCGCCACCTCGCGCCGCGCATCGAAGCGGGGACCGTCGACGCCGTCCTGATCCACGACGCCGCCCGTCCGCTCGTGACGCCCGCGTTGATCGCCGACGTGCTCGCGCAGACCCGGGAGCACGGGGGAGCGGTGCCGGGCCTCGCGGCCGACGACGTGGTGTCGATGGCCGCCGACGGTTCCGTCGCCGCGCGGCTGCCGGGCGCGATCCGCGTGCAGACGCCCCAGGGCTTCCGCGCGCAGCCGCTGCTGGCGGCCTACGAACAGGCCGCGGCCGAGGGTTTCCTGGGCACGGACACCGCGTCCTGCATGGAGCGGTTCTCCGGGCTGCCGGTGCGCTGGGTGCCCGGTGGGGTGGAGAACATGAAGATCACGTACCCGCACGACCTCGCGGTGGCCGAGCGGCTGCTCGCCCGCTGAGCGGACCCGCGGCCGGGCCCGCTCAGCGGGTGGTGCTCAGAGCGACGGGCTGCGCGTCAGCGAAGCGTCGCGCTCGACGACACCCTCGAGGGCCTCGTCGATCTTGGCGAGGAGGTCGTCGTCGAGCTTCACGCCGGCGGCCTTCACGTTCTCGTGGACCTGCTCCGGGCGAGACGCCCCGATGATCGCCGAGGCGACATTCGGGTTCTGCAGCACCCAGGCCACGGCCAGCTGCGCCATCGACAGCCCGGCGTCGGCGGCCAGCGGCTCCAGCTTGGCGACGGCGGTGAGCGTCTCGTCGTTGAGGAAGCGCTTGACCACGTTGGCGCCGCCGTTGGCGTCGGTCGCCCGCGAACCCTCCGGCAGCGGCTGACCCGGCTTGTACTTGCCGGTCAGCACACCCTGCGCGATCGGCGACCAGACGATCTGGCTCAGCCCCTCGCGCTCCGCGGCCGGCACGACCTGCGACTCGATCACGCGCCACAGCATCGAGTACTGCGGCTGGTTCGAGATGAACGGCACCTTCAGCTCGCGCGCGAGCTGCGCGCCCTGCGTGATCTGGTCGGCGGACCACTCGGAGACACCGACGTAGAGCACCTTGCCCTGGCGCACCAGGTCGGCGAACGCGAGCATCGTCTCTTCGAGCGGCGTGCTGTGGTCGAAGCGGTGCGCCTGGTACAGGTCGACGTAGTCGGTGCCGAGCCGCTGCAGCGACGCGTTCGCCGACTCGACGATGTGCTTGCGCGAAAGGCCCTTGTCGTTCTGGCCCTTGGGTCCGGTGGGCCAGAAGACCTTGGTGAAGATCTCGAGGCTCTCCCGGCGCTGGCCCTTCAGGCCGCGGCCGAGCACCGATTCGGCCGCCGTGTTCGCGTACACGTCGGCGGTGTCGAAGGTCGTGATCCCCGCGTCCAGCGCTGCCTTGATGCAGGCCTGCGCCTGGTCCTCTTCGACCTGGGACCCGTGGGTGAGCCAGTTCCCGTAGGAGATCTCACTGATGTTGAGGCCGCTGCGGCCGAGGCGTCGAAACTCCATGGCCCACAGCCTAAGCGGAGGGTTGTTCGCGTTGCTAACGAACCTGCGCGATCGGGAGACGGCAACGGCCGCCGCACCGGGTGGGTGTGGCGGCCGTCACGAGAAGCGGTTCAGCCGGGGATCGGGTCACCCGGGCGCAGGCGCGGCTTCGGGACGCGCAGCTTGCGGATCTGGCTCGCCCGCACGAACGCGTACCAGCCCACGCCGCGGGTCGGCTCCTTCGGGAAGCGCTCGCGCGCCAGCCGGGAGATCTTGCGCCCGTTGACGACGCCCTCGATGGCCATGACCAGCAGCATCGCCATGCAGACGAGCGTGATGTACTGCTGCGCCGCCGGCACCGGCACCAGCAGGGCGAGGAACACGAGGATCGCCAGCGGCATGAACAGGCCCAGGATGTTGCGCCGCGAGTCGACGAGGTCGCGGACGTAGGCCTTGACCGGGCCGCGGTCGCGCACGGGAAGGTACTTGTCGTCACCCGACATCATGCGTTCGCGGCGTTCCTTGGCGGCGGCGCGGCGCTCGTCCTTGCTCACCGGGTTGGCTTTGCGCAGCTCACGGTTGCGCCGCATCGCTTCGCGCATGTTGGTGGGCGGCGGGGCGACGGGCCCGCGCTTGCGCCCTTCGGCCTCGCGCCGGCTCGGCGTCGCCCGGCCCTTGCCCGGCGTGTACGCCCGGCCGGTGGTCGACGCAGGGTCGACGACGCCGGTGTCGGCGTCCTCGGCGGGGGTCTCGGGGGTGCTTCGGCGCAGGAACCTCACCTCACCAGGGTATTGCAGGCGTCACGACGATGTTCGGCAGGTCGCTGGATGTGCAACCATGGAGGGGGAACAGATCGGGTACCCGCGGTGTTGAACCGTTAAGCACGAGAAGTACCCGCAGCGAGTTCGACCTAGAGGGAGTGCCATGACGACCGCTGAGCAGACCGGTGCGGCGCAGGCCGAGACCGCCGAGGAGACCCACGGCGTGACCTTGACCGACGCCGCGGCCGCCAAGGCGAAGGCGCTGCTCGACCAGGAGGGCCGCGACGACATGCACCTGCGCATCGCCGTCCAGCCCGGTGGCTGCGCCGGCCTGCGCTACCAGCTGTTCTTCGACGAGCGCGAGCTCGACGGTGACCTCTTCCGCGACTTCGACGGTCTGCGCGTGGCGGTCGACCGGATGAGCGCGCCGTACGTGAGCGAGGCCGTGATCGACTTCGTGGACACGATCGAGAAGCAGGGCTTCACGATCGACAACCCGAACGCGACCGGTTCGTGCGCGTGCGGCGACAGCTTCCACTGAGCTGCGTGAACGGCTGAGCTGCTGAACGGCTGCTGACCGCGAAGAGGGCCCCGACCGAGTTCCGGCCGGGGCCCTCTTCGCGTCTTCGGGGGCTCAGACGTAGGCGTCGAGGTCGGCGACCTGCGCGTGGCACGCGTCGTCGACGGTCCACGGCCGGGCCGCGCGGGGCCGCGGCAGGCGCTTGCCGGCCAGGCGCTCGGTGCGCAACTCGGACGGGATGTGGGCGCAGTCGGCGATCAGTTCGCCGATGTTTTCCGGTTCAGTGGCCGTGTTCACTTCCGTAACGCTATTGATCCGCTCGCGACTGGGAAAGCGGTACCAGCCGGTAGTGTCGGTCGAGGCGCGGGAACTACCCGGACGGGTCATGACCTGCGGGTAACCGCTCACGAGGCACACGCACACGACAGCCAGAGGAGAACCGGTGGCAGACAAGGCCAGGATCGCCGTGTCCGGCAGCATCGCAACCGACCACCTGATGCACTTCCCCGGCAGGTTCGCGGAGCAGCTGGTGAAGGAACAGCTCCACCGGGTGTCGCTGAGCTTCCTGGCCGACGACCTCGTCGTCCGCCGCGGCGGCATCGGCGCCAACATCGCGTTCGGCCTCGGCGTGCTGGGTGTGCAGCCGGTGCTCGTGGGTGCCGTGGGCTCCGACTGGGCCGACTACGCTTCGTGGCTGGAACGCCACGGTGTCGACACGTCCGGGGTGCTCGTGTCGGAGGTCGCGCACACGGCGCGGTTCGTCTGCACCACCGACGAGGACCTGTGCCAGATCGCGACGTTCTACGCCGGCGCGATGGCCGAATCGCGCAACATCGAGCTCAAGCCCATCGCCGATCGCGCGGGAGCGCTCAGCCTCGTGCTGATCAGCCCGGACGACCCCGAGGGCATGGTCCGCCACGCCCAGGAGTGCCGCCAGCGGGGTTACGAGTTCGCCGTCGACCCGTCGCAGCAGCTGGCCCGCATGGACGGCGCGCAGGTGCGCGAGTTCATCGCGGGCGCCAAGTACCTGTTCAGCAACGACTACGAGTGGGAGCTGTTGCTCCAGAAGTCGGGCTGGACCGAGGCCGACGTGCTCGAGCGCGTCGGCATGCGCATCACGACCCTCGGCGAGAAGGGCGTGGAGATCGTCGGCCGCGACGGCCTCGCCCTGCAGATCGGCGCCGTCCCCGAACGCGGCAAGGCCGACCCGACCGGCGTCGGCGACGGCTTCCGCGCCGGTTTCCTCGCCGCGCTGGACGGCGGCCTGGAGCTCGAGCGCGCCGCGCAGCTGGGTTCGCTGATCGCGGTGCTCGTGCTCGAGACCGTGGGCACGCAGGAGTGGACCTTCGACCGGACGGACGCCCTCGCGCGCCTCGGCGACGCGTTCGGCCCGGCCGCGGCGGAGGAGATCGCCGCGGTGCTGCCGGCCTGACGCCGGGCACTGTCGAACGAACGAAGAGAGCCGCTCCGAACCGGGGCGGCTCTCTTCGTAGCCGGGGCGGTCCCGCGTCAGACGAGGCCCCGCAGCACCGCCGCGACGGCTTCCGGGTGCGACACGTGCGGGCAGTGCCCGCCGGGCACTTCGTGAGCTTCGACACCCAGCCGCTCCTGCGCGGCCGCGCACATCCACGAGCTCCGCAGCGTCCGGTCCGCCGCCGGCACGATCACCGTCGACGGGATGTCCGGCCGCTCGCCCGCGGGGTGCGCCGGCAGCACGGCGGGGTTGAACAGCCGCAGCGTGCCGTGCGCCCGGGACCGCACCTCGGGTGCGCAGTCGTGGAACAGGAAGTGGTCCGCCGCGGCCACGTCGGCCGTCGGGTCCACGCCGGGCCACTCGGGGTGGAACAGCGCGTCGACGTCGGCCGCGACCTCGTCCCGCAGGCTCCGGCCGGTGCCGAAGGCGGGGATGTACGCGGCGAGCCACACGAGGTGCGCCGCACCCAGTGCCGCGCCGATCGCGGGCAGGAGCACCCCGCTGCCCGAATGCGCGACGACCACCGGCCGGGTCGCGTCGGTCTGCTGCCGGACCACTTTCGCGAACCCGGCCACGTCGTGGTCGGGGCCGTCGGCGAGCAGGTCGACCGCGACGGCGCGGTGGCCGCGCACCGTGAGTTCGGCCACCAGCCGGTCGAAGCCGGCCGGGGTTTGCGTGGTGCCGTGGACGAGGACGAAATCACGGGTCATGCGTCATGGTGCTCCGCCGCGGGGCCCGGCCGCCAGCGCGAGGGTCAGAGCTTTACGGGATACACCGGCTCCGGGATCTCCGGCTTGATGCGGTGCTCGACGAAGATGCCGTGCCACAACATGAACACCAGCAGCGCCCAGATCTGCCGGCTGCGGTCCAGCTGGCCCGCCTTGTGCTCGTCGAGCAGGCGCAGCACCGCGGACTTGTCGAGCAGCTCGTCGGTCTTCGAGTCGTTGATGATGCCGCGCGCCCAGTCGTACATCTCGTTGCGCAGCCAGAGGCGGATGGGCACCGGGAAGCCGAGCTTGCGGCGGTTGAGCACGTGCGCGGGGATGATCTTCGCGAGCGCCTGGCGCAGCGCGTACTTCGTGGTGCCGTGCGCGAGCTTCTGGTCCAGCGGGATGCTCGCGGCGACCTTGAACACCTCGGCGTCGAGGAACGGCACGCGCAGCTCGAGCGAGTTGGCCATCGTCACCTTGTCGGCCTTGACGAGGATGTCGCCGCGCAGCCAGGTGAACAGGTCGACGTGCTGCATGCGCGCCACCGGGTCCCAGCCGCGGGAGAGGTCGTACCAGGGGGCCGTGACGTCCTTGAAGCCCACGCCTTCCCGATAGGTCCGCAGGACGGCGCGCAGCTGCTCGTCGCGGAAGTTGCGGGCGTTGCCGTAGTAGCGGTCCTCCAGCGGCAGCGCGCCGCGGCGGAGCAAGTCCTTGCCGCGCGTGCCTTCGGGGATCTTCGTGGACACCTTGCCGATGAGCTTGCGCACACCCCCGGGCACCTTTTCGAACGGTGCCAGCGAGATCGGCTCGTTGTAGATCGTGTAGCCGCCGAACAGCTCGTCGGCGCCTTCACCCGAGAGCACGGCCTTGACGTGCTTGCGGGCCTCGCGCGCGATGAACCACAGCGGCACCAGCGCGGGGTCGGCCACCGGGTCGTCGAGGTACCAGACGATGAGCGGAAGCGCTTCCATCATCTCGTCGGCCGACACCGTCCGGATGACGTGCCTCACACCGATCGCGGCGGCCGACTCGGCGGCGACGTCCACTTCGGAGTAACCCTCGCGCTCGAACCCGGTGGTGAACGCGATGAGGTTCGGGTTGTGCTCCTTGGCCAGCGTCGCCGTGGCGGTGGAATCGATGCCGCCGGACAGGAACGCGCCGACGGTCACGTCCGGGTCCGAGATCATGTGCTTGCCCACCGAGTCGCGCATCACATCGGCGATGCGCTCGTACAGCTGCTCGGCCTCCGCGGCGCCGTTCACGGGCTTCGTCGCGAACTGCGGGTGGAAGTAGCGCGTGAACTCGACCGCACCGCCCGGGGCGACGCGGAACGACGTGCCCGATTCGACGCGGCGCACCGCCGTGTGCAGCGACTCCGGCTCCGGCACGTACTGCAGGACCAGGTAGTGCTGCAGCGCCGTGCGGTCCAGCTCCAGGGGTACGCCGAGCGTTTCGGCCAGCTCCAGCAGGCTCTTCTTCTCGCTGGAGAACGCGACGCCCTTCGGGCCGGCGGCGTAGTAGAGCGGCTTGATGCCGAACGGGTCCCGCGCGCCGAACACGACCTTCTCGGCCGAGTCCCAGATCATGAAGGCGAACATGCCGCGCAGCTTCTTCACCGCGGCGTCGCCGAGGTAGTGGTACGCCGCGACGATGGCCTCGCCGTCGCCCTCGGTCTCGAACTTCGCCCCGAACTTTTCAGCGAGCTCGTCGCGCAGCTCGCGGTAGTTGTAGATCTCCCCGTTGAAGTTCAGCGTGTAGCGGCCGGGCGCCTCCGGCGGGCCCCAGACCAGCGGCTGGTGCGCGTGCTCCACGTCGATGAACGCGAGCCGGTTGAAGCCGTAGACGACCTCGGCGTCGGCCCAGGTGTCCTGCTCGTCGGGGCCGCGGTGGCGCTGGCAGCGCATCGCCGTGCCCACGGCGGCACGAGCGTTCGCCGCGTCGGTCTCGGTGCCGCAGATCAGTCCAAGCAGGCCGCACACGTGTACTCACACACCTTTTGGTCGGGCCGGTCCGGGGAAGGGCCCAGTATGCCGCGAACCGTGCACCGCGGGCCGCATCGGGTGGACGCGCGCGCGTTGTGGTTACCCCTTGGACAGCGGGAACCGTGAACTCGGCTAGGCTCCGCCTGTCACGAAGATCGGTCGAGGAGGCTCTGGGTGAAAGGGCGAGGCGCAGTGGGAAAACCAGCGCGCACCCACGGGGGTAAGCGGGTCGGCCGCGTCGCCGCGCTGGCCGTGCTGGTGGCGCTGACCGCGACGGGGTGCTCCGGGGACGAGATCCTCCGCTTCGGCTGGCCGGTCGGGGTCACCCCGCAGGCCGACGAGATGCGCAACCTCTGGACGTGGACGGTCATCGCCGCGCTCGTCGTCGGTGTCATCGTCTGGGCCCTGATCTTCTGGACCGCGACGTTCCACCGCAAGAAGAAGAACGCCGCGGTCGAGGGTCCCGAGGACCTCCCGCGGCAGTTCCAGTACAACATCCCGCTGGAGATCTTCACGGTCGTCGTCCCGACGATCATGGTCTGCGTCCTGTTCTTCTTCACGGCGACGACCGAGAACGACGTCCTCGAGAAGAAGCCCAACCCCGACGTGACCGTCGACGTGGTCGCGTTCCAGTGGAACTGGGAGTTCAAGTACGACGACGCGAACGCGAAGCGTCCCGACGGCACCCAGGTGAGCACCGTCGGCTCGTCCGGCGAGATCCCGCTGCTCGTGCTCCCGACGAACAAGACGATCGAGTACCGCCTGCGGTCCACCGACGTCATCCACTCGTTCTGGGTCCCGGAGTTCCACTTCAAGCGCGACGTGATGCCGGACCCGGAGAAGAACAACCAGGACAGCTCCTTCCAGAACTCGATCGACCGCGAAGGCTCCTTCGTCGGCCGGTGCGCGGAGCTGTGCGGCACGTACCACTCGGTGATGAACTTCGAGGTCCGCGCGCTGTCGCCGGACAAGTACGACCAGTACATCAAGCTGCGCACGGAGATCAACCCGAAGACGGGCCTGCCGAACACGGCGTCCGAGGCGCTGTCGGCGATGAACTGCGGCGAGCTGTGCACCCCGCACGCGGTGACCACGGCGCCGTTCAACACCGACCGCACCGCGCGCACCGCGTCCAACTGACCGGTTCCGGCGAACCAGAGGAGTAGGGGAAAAGTCCCATGAAGGTCGAAGCCCGGATTTTCTACATGGTGGCGGCGTTCGCCGTCGTCATGGCCGTCATCTACTGGGTCATGACCGCCCTCTACGCGACCGACCAGAAGGCCGAGCCCGTCGGCATCGTCTCGCTCTTCCTGACCGGTGGCCTCGCGTTCCTCGCGGGCAGCTACATGCAGTTCGTGTCCCGCCGGATCGAACCGCGCCCGGAGGACCGCGAGGACGCCGAGATCAGCGACGGCGCGGGCGAGCTGGGCTTCTTCAGCCCGGGCAGCTACTGGCCGATCGCCATGGCGGCCTCGGCCGCGCTGGGCGGTCTCGCTCTCGCGTTCTTCCACATCTGGCTGCTGGTCATCGCGATCGTCGCCCTGCTCATCGCGATCGGCGGGCTGGTGTTCGAGTACCACACGGGTCCGAACCACGAGTGACGTCCGCGGCCCGCGGCTTTCGCGCCGCGGGCCCGCCGCCGCGCTGGGGTGCCAGCGCGGCGGCCAGCACCGCCAGCATCCCCAGGCCCTCCGGCCACGTGAGCCGGTGGCCGAACGCCAGCACGTCCACCACCACCGCGACCACCGGGTACAGGTAGGACAGCAGCGCCACCGTCGTGGTGGGCAGCTTGCCGATGCTCGCGTACATCAGCACGTACATCACCGCCGTGTGCACGGTGCCCAGCAGCACCAGCCACAGCAGCCCCGGAACCGAGTGCGGTAGCGGCGTGAACGCCAGCGCCGGGGCCAGCAGCACGGTCCCCACCACGAGTTGCACCGCCGCCAGGACGTGCGGGCGGACGTGGGTCAGCTGCTTCGCCACGAACGACGTGCCGGCGTAGAGCACGGCCGCGCCCAGCGCGAGCGCGATCCCCGCCAGGCGCACGGGCTGCCCGTCGTCGCCGTGGGCCGAAAGGGAGATCACCACCACGCCGGCGAACGCGACGCCTGCCCGGGCGAGGTGCGACTTCGCGACCTTTTCACCCAGGAACGCCGCCGCCAGCCCGACCAGGATCAGCGGCTGCGTGTGGTACACCACAGTGCTCACGCCGATCGACGACAGCGAGTACGACGTGAACAGCAGCACCCAGTTCGCCACCAGCAGCACGCCGCCGAGCGCGGCCAGCAGCAGGTCGCGCCGCGTCGGGCGCCACGTGCGGAAGTAGCCGCGGGCGAGGCACCAGAGCACGAGCAGGAGACCGCCGACGAGGCAGCGCGCGAAGGCGACGGCGGGCGCGGCGGCACCGCTGGACAGCACGACCGCGCCGATCGTGCCCGAGAGGGCCATCGCGCTCGACCACTGCAGGAGCGGGCGGGTTTCGGGGTTCGTCATGCGAACCAGATTCGGCTCTCCGCCGATCTCCAACCAGTGTCAGAGATGACAACGACCGCAAAACTTGTGACACCCTGACCGGATGGACGTGGAACGGGTCGCGGTGGTGGTGGCGGACCGGGTTTCGCCGTTCGAACTGGGCGTCGCGTGCGAGGTGTTCGGCACCGACCGCAGTGCCGACGGCATCGCGGGCTGGGAGTTCGGCGTGTGCTCGCCGGCCGGGCCGGGCGTGGACACCGTGGACACCTGGTCCGGCTTCGGGCTGCGCGGGCTGGCCGGCCTGGACTTCGCGGCGTCGGCGGACCTGCTGATCGTGCCGACGTGCGAACCGCGCACCGTCGCACCGCCGGAACCGGTGCTCGACGTGCTGCGCGACGCGCGGGAACGCGGGGCGTGGGTCGCCGGCTTCTGCGCCGGGGTGTTCTCGCTCGGCTACGCGGGCCTGCTCGACGGGCGGCGCTGCACCGTCCACTGGGTCTACGAGCAGGAGTTCCGCCGGCTCTTCCCGCGCGCCGTCGTCGACCCGCAGGCGCTCTACGCCGACGACGACGGCGTGTCGACCAGCGCGGGCACCGTCGCGGCCGTGGACCTGTGCCTGCACCTCGTCCGGCGCCTGCGCGGCGTCGCGGCCGCCACCACCCTCGCGCGGCGCATGGTCGCGGCGCCGCACCGCGCCGGCGGCCAGGCGCAGTTCGTCGAAGCCCCCGTCCCCGCCACGGCGGCCCCCGACGACGCCGTGGTCGCCGAAGCGCTGGAGTGGGTGGAACGGTGGCTGGACCGGCCGTTCACGGTCGCCGAACTGGCCCGTCGCAGCGGCCTGGGGGAGCGCACGTTCCTGCGCCGCTTCGCGGCCGCCACCGGCACCACCCCGCACCGCTGGCTCACCGAACGCCGCCTCGACCGCGCCCAAGCCCTGCTCGAAGAGGGCCGCCTGAGCGTCGAAGACATCGCGACCGCCTGCGGTTACGCCTCGGCGGCCGCACTGCGCCACCAGTTCACGCGCCTGCGCGCCACGACCCCGAGCGCTTACCGCGCGGCGTTCCGCAGCGCCTGAATCGCGGCAGACGGGCCACTCGGCGCGCCTCAGCCGCCCCAGACGCCGCCGGTTCGCTTGCCACCGTGCCCGCCGGTGGGTCGCTCGCACCGGGCGGCGCTCAGCGCTTCTGAGCCCCCGAAACGCCGCGATGCCGCTCCGGGTGCCGTGCACGGGCCGGTCGTGCCGCCGAGAAACGGGTGCCGGCTTGCATTCCGGGCAGTGCCGCTCGTGCGGCGTGGGCGGTCGTTCTGGCGAAAACGGGCGGCTGCATGGCTTTCCAGGCTTTGCCATGGGTGCGATGTGCTCGCTGAGGTTCCGCGCTTTCCAGCCGTGCCCCGGAAACGCCGAAAGCCGCCCCGGAAACGCCGAAAGCCGCCTCGGACGGAGCCGAGGCGGCCTTCGGGGTCGAGCGGAGGGTTCAGCGAGCGTCGGCGGAGAACGCGATCCAGCGGTCCAGCAAGGTGGCCGCCGCGCCGGTGTCGAGGGCGCGGTTCGCGCGGTCGAGGCCGGCGGCCAGGTCGTTCTCCAGCGAGCCGGAGAAGCCCGTGAACGCGGCCAGCGCCGCGGCCGCGTTGAGGACCACCGCGTCGCGCACCGGGCCGGTCTTGCCGCTGACCAGTTCGCGCACGACTTCGGCGTTGGCGGTCGCGTCGCCGCCGCGCAGGTCTTCCGCGGTGGCGCGCGGGATGCCGAGCGCGGCCGGGTCGAAGGTGCGCTCGCTGACGGTGCCGCCGGAGACGACCCACACCGAGGTGGTCGTGGTGGTGGTGATCTCGTCGAGCCCGTCGTCACCGCGGGCCACCAGCACCGACATGCCGCGCTGCGCGAAGACCTCCGCCAGCACGCGCGTCTTGTCGGCGTACGCGCAGCCGATCAGCGCGCTGCGCGGCTGCGCGGGGTTGGTGAGCGGGCCCAGCAGGTTGAACGTGGTCGGCACGCCCAGCTCGCGCCGCGGCGGGCCGGTGTGGCGGAACGCGGGGTGGAAGGCCGGCGCGAAGCAGAAGCCGATGCCGATCTCCTCGAGCCCGCGGTGCACGGTCTCCGGCTGCAGGTCGATGGCGATGCCGAGCGTCTCCAGCACGTCGGCCGCGCCCGCCTTCGACGAGGCGCTGCGGTTGCCGTGCTTGGCCACGGGCGCGCCGGCGGCCGCTGTGACGATCGTCGCCATCGTGGAGATGTTGACCGAGTTCGACCGGTCGCCGCCCGTGCCGACGATGTCGACGGCGGGCGCGTCCAGCTCGATGCGGCGCGCGTGCGCGAGCATCGCTTCGGCCATGCCGGAGATCTCCTCCGGCGTCTCGCCCTTGGCGCGCAGCGCGACGGCGAAGCCGGCGATCTGCGCCTGCGTAGCCGCCCCGGACATGATCTGGTCCATCGCCCAGGCCGTGTCGTCGGCGGACAGGTCCTCGCGCGCGATCAGCTGCGTCAGCAGGGCCGGCCAGGTGTGGGGGACCGGGGTGGTGCTCATCGCCGGGCTCAGCCGTTGACGGCGGGCACGCGCCCGGCGCGCAGCACGCCGGCGACGGTTTCCGCGGCGGTCAGCGGGTCGAGCGGGTGGACCAGCACGGCGTCGGCCTGGGACCACGTGGCGAGCCAGCGGTCGTCCTTGCGCCGCACCGTGACGACGATCGGCGGGCAGTCGGTGATCTCGTTCTTGAGCTGGCGGGTCAGGCCGATGCCGCCGGTGGGCTGGGCCTCCCCGTCGAGGATCGCGAGGTCGACGGCGCCGGCGTCCATCTCGGACAGCACGTCGGCGATCCCGGCCGCCTCGACGTACTCCACGCGGCCCAGATCGGCGGCGGGCCGCCGGCCGATGGCGTTGATGATCGCGTCGCGGACCTCGGCCTTGTGGCTGAACACCAGGATCCGCTTCGTCTGCTCGCCCATTGAGCACGCCTCCGTCTCGTCACGGGTGGAACTGGACGCGATCGTATCGGCCGTTACGCAAATCACGCGGACGCGGTGGGCGACTCACCCGGTTGCCGCGCGTCCCAGCCCAGCGCGTCGCCGCCGAGGCGCTGCGCCAGACCGGCCATCCGGGACCGTTCCTGGGCGCAGTGCAGGGCGTCGAGCACCTGCACCCGCAGCGCGTGCACCAGCACGCGGTCGCCGTCGGGGCCCTGTTCGCGCAGTTCCCAGGCGTCCTGCGCGAGGATCGTGGCCGCCTCCGCGACGCGGTCCGCGGGCAGGCTGAGGTGGTGCACGAACACCGCCGGATCGCTCGCCACCCAGTGGGGTGAACTCGCGAGCACCGCCGAGTCCGCCACCGCCGGGTCGAACGCCTCCGCGACGACCGTCAAACCGGGCGTGTCGGGCGTCAGACCGGCGGTTTCGCGCTTTCCCAGCAGGTCACGCAGCCGCCCGAGCAAACTCATCAGTAGCTCCTGCCTCTGCCGGGTTCGGGTGTGATGCGAAGCTCCCACGACCCGCCGTGGACCCGAAGGGCGGGGTGGTCGCGCGGGAGGACATAATGCGATCCGTGACAACGGCAGCTCCCACCATCAGCCAGCGAGTCCACTCGCTGAACCGGCCGAACATGGTCAGTGTCGGCACCGTCGTGTGGCTGTCCAGCGAACTGATGTTCTTCGCCGGACTGTTCGCCATGTTCTTCACCGTCAAGGCGCAGAACGCGGCCGGAGCACCCTGGCCGCCGCCGCTGCACGGCGAGGAGTTCCACCTCAACATCCCGTACGCGATCCCGTTCACGGTGATCCTCGTGCTGTCGTCGCTGACGTGCCAGTTCGGCGTGTTCGCGGCCGAGCGCGGTGACGTCTACGGGCTCCGGCGCTGGTACATCGTCACGTTGATCATGGGCGCGATCTTCGTCGCCGGGCAGGCGAACGAGTACCACAACCTGGTCAACGAGGGGCTCACGATCCCGTCCGGCCCGTTCGGCACCGTGTTCTTCCTCGCCACCGGTTTCCACGGCCTGCACGTGATCGGCGGGCTCATCGCGTTCGTGTACCTGCTGATCCGCACGAAGCTCAGCAAGTTCACGCCCGCACAGGCCACCTCGGCGATCGTCGTGTCGTACTACTGGCACTTCGTCGACATCGTGTGGGTGGGCCTCTTCGCGGTGATCTACATCCTCCCCTGATCCCGCACCCCCGCCACCACCATCGGCCTGAACTGACAGCAAGGGTTGCCGCAAGATGACCACCAGCAAGAAGTCCCCGGAGCGCCGGTTCCGCGCGCGTTCGAAGCTGCGGAGGCGGTTCGCCGGCCTGCTCGCACTCGGCGTCGCGCTGGTGGGAGCCGGCGCGCTGTACGCCGTGTTCGCGCCCGAGCCCCAGACCGCGCAGGCCCAGGGCGACCCGGCACTGCTGCGGCAGGGTGAGCAGGTTTACAACAACACCTGCATCGAGTGCCACGGCAAGAACCTCGAGGGCGTGCAGGACCGCGGACCGAGCCTCATCGGCGTCGGCGACGCGGCGGTGTACTTCCAGACCTCGTCCGGCCGCATGCCCGCCGCGCGCCAGGAGGCGCAGATCGAGCGGAAGCCGCCGAAGCTGACCCCGAGCGAGATCGACGCGGTCGGCGCGTTCGTGCAGGCCCACGGTGGCGGCGTCCAGCGCCCGGCCGAAACCGGTGCCGCGCTGCGCGGCAGCGACCCGGCCCGCGGCGGCGAGCTCTTCCGCCTGAACTGTGCTTCGTGCCACAACTTCACCGGTCGCGGCGGCGCGCTGTCGGCCGGCAAGTACGCGCCGAACCTCGACCCGGCCACCGAAGAGCAGATCTACGACGCGATGCTCACCGGGCCGCAGAACATGCCGAAGTTCTCCGACCGGCAGCTCAACCCGGAGGAGAAGAAGGACATCATCGCTTACGTGAAGTCGGTGTCCGACGGCAACAACAACCCGGGTGGCAACAGCCTCGGCGGGTTCGGTCCCGCCTCCGAAGGCCTGATTGCGTTTATCGTCGGAATTGCAGCGCTTGTCGGCGTCACCCTGTGGATTGGATCGAAGGCATGAGTGCCGAAGGGCCCCAGCCGCCCTCGGAGGCGGAACTGGCCGAGATGGACCGTGACCAGCTGCTCAAGCTGGGCGGTCAGCTCGACGGTGTCGAGATCGTCGACTACCCCAACCCGTGGCCGGTCGAGAACACCCGCGCCGAGCGGCGCGCGCAGCGGCTCGTGGCGTTCTGGTTCGCCCTGTCCGCGCTCGCCGGGCTGGCGTTCGTGGTCGTCATCGCGTGGCCGCACTGGTGGGAGTACAAGGACCCGAGTGACCCGAGCGGGCACGCGACCTACAGCCTGTACACGCCGGCGCTGGGCGTCACGCTCGGCGTCGCGGTGCTGGCGCTCGGCATCGGCGTGATCCTGTACACGAAGAAGTTCGTCCCGCAGGAGAACGCGGTCCAGCAGCGCAGCGACGGGCCCTCGGCCGAGGTCGACCGCGCCACGATCCTCGCGCACCTGGCCGACGCCGGGAACCGCAGCACCATCGCCCGCCGGTCGCTGATCAAGCGCACGGCCATCGCCGGCGCCGGTACGCTCGGCCTCGCCGTCGCGGCCCTGCCCATCGCGTCCTTCATCAAGGACCCGTGGAAGGACACCGAGAACGAGAACTCGCTCTGGCACACCGGCTGGCAGCCGCAGCACCCGGGCGAGAAGGTCTACCTGCGCCGCAACACCGGCAGCCTGGACGCCGACGTCGAGAACGGCGTCACGCTCGTCAAGGCCGAAGACCTCGACGCCGGTGGCATGGAGACGGTGTTCCCGTACCGCGAGTCCGAGAAGGGCAACCGCGAGGCGCTGGCCGCCGCGCTGAGCCGCGTCGACAACCCCGTGATGCTCATCCGGCTGCGACCGACCGACGCCGCCCGCGTCGTGAAGCGCAAGGGCCAGGAGGACTTCAACTTCGGCGACTACTACGCGTACACGAAGATCTGCAGCCACGTCGGTTGCCCGACTTCGCTGTACGAGCAGCGCACGAACCGCATCCTCTGCCCGTGCCACCAGTCGCAGTTCGACGCCCTGCACTACGCGAAGCCGATCTTCGGCCCGGCCACCCGTCCCCTCGCCCAGTTGCCGATCACGGTTGACGACGAGGGATACTTGATCGCACGGGGCGACTTCATCGAGGCCATTGGACCGGCCTTTTGGGAGCGTAAGTCATGAGTTCACTCACCACGCCGACGAAGGGCACGAGCGCGCTCGAGAAGCACCTCGGGGAGGCCGCGGACAACGCGGATCAGCGGTACAAGCTCGCCAAGGGCTTGCGGCACCAGATGAACAAGGTGTTCCCGACCCACTGGTCGTTCCTGCTCGGCGAGATCGCGCTCTACAGCTTCATCGTCATCCTGCTCTCGGGCGTGTACCTGACGCTGTTCTTCGACCCCTCCATGCAGGAAGTCACCTACCACGGCAGCTTCCAGAACCTGCAGGGCGTCGAGATGTCCCAGGCGTTCCGGACCACGCTGGACATCTCGTTCGACGTGCGCGGCGGCCTCTTCGTGCGCCAGGTGCACCACTGGGCGGCGCTGATCTTCGTCGCGTCGATGATGATCCACATGTTCCGGATCTTCTTCACGGGCGCGTTCCGCAAGCCGCGTGAGGCGAACTGGCTCATCGGTGGCCTGCTGCTGATCCTGGGCATGTTCGAGGGCTTCTTCGGCTACTCGCTGCCGGACGACCTGCTGTCGGGTACGGGTATCCGCGCGACCCTGTCGGGCATCGTGCTCTCCGTGCCGGTCATCGGCACCTGGATCCACTGGGCGCTGTTCGGCGGCGAGTTCCCGGGCGACCAGATCATCCCGCGCCTGTACACGCTGCACATCCTGCTGATCCCGGGCATCATGCTCGCGCTGGTCGGCGTGCACCTGGCGCTGGTCTGGTACCAGAAGCACACGCAGTACCCGGGCGTGCGGCGCAAGGAAACGAACGTCGTCGGCGTGCGCATCATGCCGTACTTCGCCCTCAAGGGCGGCGCGTTCTTCACCCTGGTCGTGGGCGTGATCGCACTGATGTCGGGGTTGTTCCAGATCAACCCGGTGTGGAACTTCGGTCCGTACAACCCGTCCATGGTGTCGGCCGGCTCGCAGCCGGACTTCTACATGGCCTGGGCCGACGGCATGCTGCGCATCTGGCCCGCGTGGGAGGTCTACCTCGGGAACTACACGATCCCGGCGGTGTTCTTCCCGGGTGCGGTGGGCATGCCGGTGCTGATCGGGCTCCTGTTGTCCTACCCGTTCCTGGAGCGCAAGCTCTCGAAGGACGCGGGGCACCACAACCTGCTGCAGCGGCCGCGCGACGCACCGGTCCGCACCGCGCTGGGCATGATGGCGCTCGGGTTCTTCCTGGTCATCGAGCTGTCGGGCTTCAACGACATCATCGCCGACCAGTTCGACATCTCCCTGAACGCCACGACGTGGGCCGGCCGCATCGGTGTGCTGATCGTGCCGCCGATCGCGTACTACGTGACGTACCGGATCTGCCTTGGCCTGCAGCGGGCGGACCGGGAGGTCTTGGAGCACGGTGTCGAGACGGGCATCATCAAGCGTCTGCCGCACGGTGAGTTCATCGAGGTCCACCAGCCGCTGGGTGGCGTGGACAGCCACGGCCACGCGGTCCCGCTGGAGTACCAGGGCGCGCCGGTGCCGAAGAAGATGAACAAGCTCGGGACCGCCGGGCACGCCGTGCCGGGTTCGATCTGGACGCCGGACCCCGCGGAGGAGACGGCCGCTCTCGAGCGCGCCTCCAGCCACGGCAACGGGCACGCCGAAGTGGGCAGCTCGGCGGAGTCGTCGGAAGTCGGCTCCGGGCACTGAGTCTCGTGAACGGCGAAGGCCCCTTCACCCGCTGGGTGGAGGGGCCTTCCCCGTTGTTCCGCCTCGCCGATCAGGCGCCTTCGACGCCGATCTCGAACGCGGAGTCCGTGTCGGCCCGCGAATACGACCGGAACGCGATGTGCGTCACGGTGTCCAGCACGCCCGGAACCTTCCCGATGCGGCCGGGGATGAGGTCGGCCAGGTCCTCGTGGGCCTTCACGCGCACCGTCGCGATCAGGTCGACGTCACCGGCGCACGAGTAGACCTCGTTGACCCCCTCGAGGTCCGCGATCGCCTGCGCGGCCTGCGGGATCTCCTCGGCCTCTACGTTGATCAGCACGATCGCCGTGATCACAGCGCTCCTCCAACTCCGTGGCGATAACCGACGAGCGCGATCGTAGCCCGGATCACATTGCCCTCCGGCTCCAGCGTCCGGGTGCTCACCCGGCGACGCGCTCCAGCGTCCTGGCGTCGGCGGCGAGGTCGAGCCAGTTGCGCCAGCCGGCGATGGCGGTGGGTTCGGCCCAGGGGCGGGTGGTGCGGACCAGCCGGACGCCGGGGCGGGCGAGCCAGCGCAGCAACACCGCTACTTCCTCGCCGGAGGCCCCGCGCAGGGGCCCTTCGCCGGGGAGCACGGTTTCGGCGGCCGCGACGAGGTGTTCCACCACGGGCATCGGGGGCACGCCGCGGCGGGCGACGCCGGCGGAGGCGAGGCGGCCGTGGCGGATGACGGAGAGTTCCCAGCCGCCGGTGCCGTCGGGGGAGGCGGCGATGAGTTCGGCGATCGCGGCGAGCGCGGCTTGGCGGTGGGAGCGGCCGACGGCGCGCACGAGGTCGGCGAGCTCGTCGCGGTGGCGGGCGGCCTGCTCGTAGTGCCGGCCCTCCGACAGCCGTTCGAGCTGCGCGGCCGCGAGCTGCAGCGGACGGCCGTCCTCGCCGGCGATGAGGGCGCGGGCGGCGGTGACGGCGGGGGAGTAGCCCTCGACGGTCTGGCGGCCGGCGCAGGGCGCGCCGCAGCGGCCCAGTTCGGCCAGCACGCACGGGGTGCCCGACGGCGAAACCGCGGAGATGCGCTGGGTGCAGGTGCGCAGCCCGGCGGCGCCGGCGAGGGTGTCGGCGGCGGTGCGGGCGTCGGCCTGGGTGCGGAAGGGGCCGAGGGTGCCGTCGCGGGGCAGGCGGACCACCGAGAGCCGCGGGAAGGCCTCGTCCGTGAGCCCGACCCACCACGCGTGGTGCGGGTTCTTCGACCGCCGGTTGTACATCGGCCGGTGGGCCGAGATCAGCCGCAGCTCGCGGATCTCCGCTTCCAGCGAATGGGCGCACTCGATCGCGTCCACGCGTTCGGCCAGCGCGACCATCTCGCGGATGCGCCCGCGGCTCTCCGAACCCGTGAAGTACTGCCGCACGCGCCGCCGCAGATCGCGGGCGGTGCCGACGTACAGGACCTCGTCGCGCGGCCCCCGGAACAGGTACACACCGGGCCGCGCCGGCAGGTCCGCCGCCAGGTGCCGCTTGCGGCGCTGGGCCGTGGTGACCTCGGGCAGGTAGTCGACGAGCTCCTCGACCGTCTGCACACCGACGTTGCCGACCCGCTCCAGCAGCGCGTGGAGCACGTCGACGGTGGCGCGGGCGTCGTCGAGCGCGCGGTGCGTCGGCCGGGTGCGGGAGCCGAGCAGCATCGCCAGCGACGAGAGCCGGTAGCTGCGCGCCTCCTCGCGCGGGATCACGCGCCGGGCGAGCTTCACCGTGCAGATCACCGTCGCGCGCGGCCAGACGTAGCCGTGGCCCTCGCACGCCGCGCGCATGAACCCCGTGTCGAACCCCGAGTTGTGGGCCACGAGCACGGCGCCGGAGATGAACTCGAGGAACGCCGGCAGCACGCGTTCGATCCGCGGCGCGTCGTAGACCATCGCCTGCGTGATGCCCGTGAGCTCCACCACCTGCGGCGGGATCGCGGCACCCGGGTTGACCAGCGTCGCGAACTCGGCCACCACTTCGCCGCCGCGCACCTTGACGGCGCCGATCTCGGTGATCCCGTCCGGCCCCGGTTTGGTGCCCGTGGTCTCGAGGTCGAAGACGACGAAGGTGGTGTCCCGCAACGGGGTGCCGAGCTCGTCGAAGGCCAGCTGCGCCTGGCCGGGCCGCGGTCGGGTCTCCATGATCGCGCACTTTAGGACCGGCCACCGACAATCCCGGGCGGGCCGATCGGCGTGACGCGTGTGACGGTGGTGACGGCTGGGGTTGCCGGCGGGGCTGTCCCACGTGGGCGACCAACGGCGCGGGATCCGGCCCCGGGGCCTACCCTGGACCAATGCACCCCCAGCCCGTCGATCCGGTCGAACCCGAGGACGCCGTCGGTCCCTCGGCCGCGCCGGCGCGGGCTGGCACGGCCGCCGAGACCGCCGCCGACGCCGCGGCGCCCGAACCCGCATCGTGGGTTTCGCTGCCCGACGCGGTGCGCGAGCGCATCGCCGAGCTGGCGGCGGCCGCCGTCGCGAAGCTGCCCGCCGCCGACGTGCCACGGCAGCTGCGGCCCGTCGCGAAGTTCGCGCCCGCCAAGCGCGCGAAGCTCGGTGGCACGGCGCTGCTGGCCTCGCTCGGGGATTCGGCCCAGTTCCGCACGGCCGTGATCGAGTGGCTGCGCGAGCACCGCACGGACGCCCTCGACCCCAACGCCGCCGACTCCGTCTACGCCGCGGCCGCCGCCGTGCTGCTCGGCGAATCGGGCGCGGCCGGACGCGTGCGGCTCGTGGCCAAGAACGCCGAGGAGACGGCGTTGCGGGCAGAACGCGACGCCGCGCTGGCCCGCAACCAGAAGCTCGAAGCCGACCTCGCCGAGGTGCGTGCCGAGCTCGAAAGCGTGCGCGGCGCCGTCGCGGCCGCCCGCGGTGAACGCGAGGCCGAGGTGGACAAGCTGCTGCGCCGGCTGCGCGAGCAGGGCGTGCAGCTGCGCCAGGCCAAGGACGCCGCCGAGCAGGCGCGGGCGGAAGTCGCGCGCGGGGGCACCGCGAAGGCCGAGGAGGTCGAAGCGCTCACCGCGCAGCTCGACCGCGAGCGTCGCCGTGTGACGGCCGAGCGCACGCGGGCGGAGCGGGCGGTCGCCGACGCCGAGATCGCCCGTCAGTCGGCTCGTGAGGCCCGGGAAGCCGATGAGGTGCGCCTGGCGCTGCTCGTCGACACGATCGAAGGCGCCGTGGGCGGCCTGCGCCGCGAGCTGGCGCTGGGCGATCGCGGCGCGCGGCCCGCCGACATGGTGCGCGGCGCCACGTCGGGGCTGGGGCCGGGCGGGCGCGTGCAGGACGTGGTGGCGCTCGACCGCTACCTCGCGCTGCCCGGTGTGCACCTCATCGTCGACGGCTACAACGTCACCAAGACCGGCTACCCCGAGCTCGCGCTGGCCGATCAGCGCGACCGGCTGGTGCACCAGCTCTCGGCCCTCGCGGCCCGCACGGCCGCCGAAGTCACGGTCGTGTTCGACGGCGCCGGTGTGTTGTCCGTACCGGCTTCGGTGCCGCGCGGCGTGCGCGTGCTGTTCTCCGACCGCGGCGTGCTGGCCGACGACGTGATCCGCTCGCTCGTGGCCGCCGAGCCGAAGGGGCGGCCGATGGTCGTGGCCACGTCCGACCGGGCGGTCGCGGACTCGGTGCGCGCGGCCGGCGCGCACTCCGCGCCGTCCGCGGTGCTGGTCAGCCGGTTGAGCCGCGTCTGATCCCTTCCGCCGCCGGCGCGCCGAAACTGTCGGTGGTGGCTCCTACCGTGCGCAGCAGGAGCACGACGACGTGAGGAGCCGCCATGAGCGAGACCACCGACCACCCGCCCGGAGCGCGCGAAGCCGCCGAAGTCGACCTGAGCGGGGTCGACCCGGCCGAGCTGGACACGCTGGTGGTCGACTGCGACCGCTGCGCCGTGCGCGGCTTCGCTTGCCACGACTGCGTGGTGAGCGTGCTGCTCGGCCCGCCGGTCGCCCTCGCGTGGGACGCGGACGAACGGCGAGCCGTCGACGCGCTCGCCGAGGCGGGGATGGTGCCCCGGCTGCGCCTGGTTGCGGAGCCCGAACGTAAGCCCGCATGACACTTGTGGGTGATAACGGCGCGATAAGTGGTCGATCTGATCCGGTGAACGGTCGGTAGTGATTTCACGCCATTCTGACACCGCAGAGTATGACCGCCGTCACACTCTGCCTCCCTCGCTGGTCCGATGGTGTTTCGCCGGACTACGCAGAGTTTTTGCGCCGGGCCCGGTGGACGCCGTGACGGTCTTTTCGTAACCTGTCCGAGATCTCGCGGCCAGCAGCCGTCGGCAAGGCGGCGACGCGAGATCGCCGCCGGAACGGCTTTGTCGGGGAGCCAGGACCGGAACCACACCGCGTGCGTGACGCTGTTGCAGTCGATCGCGGCCGAAAACACGCGTGGTGAGACGTGGCGGAGAGGGCCCCCGACCTCTTCGGCGTCGCAAAGGTTCCGACGGCGGCCCGACAGCAAAGGAGACACGCGCGACCGTGCAGTCGCATCCAGTCAAGCGCGTGGTGTCAGGTGCCCTCGCGGCAGCCTCGGTGATCGCAGTGGTCACCGTCGCGCAGCCCTCGGCCACGGCCATCGCAGCTCCCGTCCCCGCCCTCCAGACCCCGCCCGACTCCGGTTCGAGCGCCCTGCAGAAGTACCGCGACCTCTCGTCACAGGCCGAGAAGGCCAACGAGGACCTGCTGAAGGCCCAGGACGACCTGAAGGCCAAGCAGGGCGACCTCGACAAGGCCAACGGCGACGCCGACCACGCCAAGCAGCTCGCCACGCAGGCCGAGCAGAACGAGCAGAAGTACAAGGTCGACGTCGACAAGTTCGCCGGCGCGTCGTTCCTCAGCGGCGTGCAGATGAACAAGCTCTCGGCGCTGCTGGCCGGCACGTCGACGCAGGAGTTCCTCGAGCGTTCCTCGGCGCTGGACCAGATCGCGTCCGAAAAGGACGCCGCGCTCGATTCGCTGGCCGGTGCCGTGAAGCAGGCCGAAGACGCCGCCAAGCTGGCGGCCGACTCGGCCAAGCGCGCCACGGACGCCCGTGACGCCGCCGCGAAGCTCACGGACGACATCAAGGCCAAGCAGAAGACGCTCGACGACCAGATCAAACAGCTCAAGGCCACCGAGCCCTCGCTGTCGGCGCTCGACAAGGCCCTGCAGAAGGACACGGGCGGCATCGCGCCGTCGAACATCAAGGCGCCCGGGCCCGCGGCCCAGGCCGCCGTCGACGCGGCGCTGTCCCGCCTCGGTGACGCCTACGTGTGGGGCGCCACCGGTCCGAGCACGTTCGACTGCTCGGGTCTCATGCAGTGGGCGTACCGGCAGGCCGGCATTTCGCTGCCGCGTTCGAGCCGGGAGCAGTCGACCTTCGGCACCGCGGTCGCCCGCAGCCAGCTCCAGCCCGGTGACCTGGTGTTCTACTACACCCCGGTTTCCCACGTGGGCATGTACATCGGTAACGGCAAGATGGTCCACGCCCCCACCACGGGTGACGTCGTGAAGATCTCGCCGCTGCAGAGCCAGTACGTCGGCGCGCGCCGCGTCAGCTGACGGTCTTTTCCGGCCACCGGGGCGGTACCGCACACGCGGTACCGCCCCGGTGTCGTTTTCGCCAGCGGTGGTGCGGGAAACCCCGCCGGAGCGCGGACAGTAACCTTCCCCTCGTGTTGAGGACGCTGCTCGTGACCAACGACTTCCCGCCGCGGCCAGGGGGGATCCAGAACTACCTCAACTCGCTGGCCACGCGGCTGCCGGCCGACGACCTGGTGGTCTACGCCCCGTCGTGGGAAGGCAAGACCGGCTCGCACGTCGAATTCGACGCGGCGGCGCCGTTCGAGGTGGTGCGGCACCCGACTTCGCTGATGCTGCCGACTCCGGACGTGCTGGGGCGCGCGAAGCAGATCATGCGGGCACGCGACTGCGAAGCGGTCTGGTTCGGCGCGGCGGCTCCGCTCGCGCTGCTGGGCCACCCCCTGCGCCAGGTCGGCGCGCGCCGCGTCGTCGCGTCGACGCACGGGCACGAGGTGGGCTGGTCGATGCTGCCCGGGTCGCGGCAGGCGTTGCGGCGCATCGGGGACACGGTCGACGTCCTCACCTACGTCAGCAAGTACACGCGCCGCCGGTTCGCCGCGGCGTTCGGGCCCATGGCGGGGCTGGAGATGCTGCCGTCCGGAGTGGACACCACGCTGTTCGCCCCGGACCCGGGTGCCCGCGAGGAAATCCGGGCGCGCCACGGACTCGGTGACCGGCCGACGGTCGTGTGCGTTTCCCGGCTGGTGCCGCGCAAGGGCCAGGACGTGTTGATCCGCACGCTGCCGGAGCTGCGCAAGCGCGTGCCGGACGTGGTGCTGCTGCTCGTGGGCGGTGGTCCGTACCGCAAGCGGCTCACGGAGCTCGTCGGCGAACTCGGCGTGGCGGACAACGTGGTGATCACCGGTTCCGTGCCGTGGGCCGAACTGCCGGCGCACTACAACGCGGGTGACGTCTTCGCGATGCCCGCGCGCACCCGCGGCAAGGGGCTCGACGTCGAGGCGCTCGGCATCGTCTACCTGGAGGCCTCGGCCACCGGACTGCCCGTCGTCGCGGGCCGCTCGGGCGGCGCGCCCGAGGCCGTGCTCGACGAGGTGACCGGCCACGTCGTCGACGGCCGTGACGTGGGCCAGCTGCGTGACACCCTCGAAGCCCTCCTGAACGACCCCGTGCGGGCCCGTCGCATGGGCGAGGCGGGCCGCGCGTGGGTCACCGAGAACTGGCGGTGGGACAGGATGGCCGAACGGCTCTCCGGCCTTCTCGACGGCGATCCCGTGGCCGCCGTCCGCTGATCAGCCCTCGGGTTCGTACACCGCCGGGTGGCGCGGATCGTCGACGCGCACCACGACGTCGGCGAGCGAGCTGGGGTCGACTTCCGCTTCGTAGCGCTCGTACGCGGGCAGCGCCCAGGCGTCGCCGGCCGGCAGCCGGCGGCGCAGCGCGGCGGGGGAGAGCCACAGGTGCACCACGAGGTCGAACGCGAGGCCGGCGCCCAACAGGAACTCGCCGTTGACGAGCACCACGCCGCTGTCCGGCACCGGCACGCGGGCCAGCCGCGTGGCGCGGTCGCGAGCCGGGTCCCACAGCGCCGGCAGGACTTCGCCGGAGCCCTCGGCGGCGAGCGGGTCGAGGACCTCCCGGCGCAGCCCGCCGAGGTCGAGCCAATCGGTGTAGCGCGCGTCGGGGTTCTGCTTGCCGCGCTCGAACCGCAGCGACGCCGGGCGCAGGAAGCCGCGCGCGGGCACCCGCACCGTCGCGCGGCCCAGCAGCCGCAGCGGGGCGACGAGGGCGTCGGCGAGGCCGCTGGTGTCCATCGCCACGTCGGCGCCGTCCACGGCGACCGCGAGGCGGCGGTTCGGCAGCGCCGCGACGCGCTCGGTCAGCTCGGCGGCCAGTGCGGCGGGGGAGATGGGTCGGTAGTGCACGGAAACCCATCCTGCCGTGCGCGCCACACGGAGCACACCGAGCCGTGGGCATACTGGGAGTACGACGGATCCGGCCAGACCTTGGGGGCGAGATGACAGTGGACGACACAGCGTCTGCCGAAGAAATGCCCGTGATCGACGAAGGCTTCCTGCAGCACACGCACGAAACGCTGCACAACCTGCGCGGCCACGGCGCCGTGTGCCCGATCCGCATGCCGCGCGGCACGCCGTCGTACCTGGTGACGGGCTACGACGAAGCGCGCTCGCTGCTGAGCGATCCGCGGCTGAGCAAGGACAACCGGGGCGCGTACGACCTGATGGCGAAGAAGGTCGGCCCCGAGAACATCAACCGCAACTTCGGTCAGCTGCTCGGCGCGCACATGCTCAACACCGACCCGCCGGACCACACGCGGCTGCGCAAGCTCGTGAACAAGGCCTTCACGTCGCGCGCGATCGCCGGGCTGCGGCCGCGGATCGAGGAGGTCGCCACCGAACTGCTCGACGCGATGGCCGAGCACGAGCAGGCCGACGTGATGGCCGCGTTCGCGGGGCCGCTGCCGATCACCGTGATCTGCGAGCTGCTCGGCGTGCGCGAGGAAGACCGCGGCGAGTTCTCGGGCTGGTCCAACACGATGCTCGGGGCCGGTGCGATCGAGGACGTCCAGGCCGCCGTGATCTCGATGCACACCTACCTCGTGGCGCTGGTCGCGCAGAAGCGCGCCGAACCGGGCGACGACCTGCTGTCCGGCCTCGTGCTCGCCACCGACGAGGGCGACTCGCTGAGCGAGGACGAGCTCGTGTCGATGGCGTTCCTGCTGCTCGTCGCGGGCCACGAGACCACCGTGAACCTGATCGGCAACGCAACCCTGGCGCTGCTGCGCGCGCCCGAGCAGCGGGCGAAGCTCGCGGCCGACCCGGCGCTGATGCCCGGTGCCGTCGAGGAATTCCTGCGCTTCGACGGGCCCATCAACATCGCGACCCTGCGCTACACCGTCGAGGACGTCGAGGTCGGCGACGACACGATCCCCGCAGGCGAGTTCGTGCAGGTGTCCCTGCTGGCCGCCAACCGCGACGAGCAGCGCTTCCCCGACCCGGCGGACCTCGACGTGACGCGCGCGGCCGGCGGCCACCTCGCGTTCGGGCACGGCATCCACTACTGCGTGGGCGCGCCGCTCGCGCGGCTGGAAGCGGAGATCGCGCTCAACGGACTGCTCGCGCGGTTCCCGAACCTGAAGCTGGCCGTGCCGGAGGAAGAGCTGGTCTACCGCACCAGCACGCTCGTCCACGGTCTGACGAAGCTGCCGGTCGTGCTCGCCTGAGGCGTTGAGCGCAGCGCACTGAGCCCGACGTAAGGTCGGCGCGTGGAAACCAGCGCCGACGCCCTGCTCGCCCTCGATGCCGCGCACGTGTGGCACCCGTACGCGCCCATGCCGGGCCGGGTGGCGCCGCTGGTCGTGGCCGAGGCGAGCGGGGTGCGGCTGAAGCTCGCGGACGGCCGTGAGCTCGTCGACGGGATGTCGTCGTGGTGGGCGGCGGTGCACGGGTACCGGCACCCGGTGCTCGACGCCGCGCTCACCGAGCAGGCCGGGCGGATGAGCCACGTGATGTTCGGCGGTCTCACGCACGAACCGGCCGTGACGCTGGCGAAGTCCTTGGTGGACTTGACTCCCGACGGTCTCGAGCACGTGTTCCTGTGCGACTCGGGTTCGGTGTCGGTCGAGGTCGCGGTGAAGATGTGCTTGCAGTACCAGCGTTCGCGCGGGTTGCCGGGCAAGCGGCGGCTGCTGACGTGGCGCGGCGGCTACCACGGCGACACGTTCACGCCGATGAGCATCTGCGATCCCGACGGCGGCATGCATTCGCTGTGGCGCGGCGTCCTGCCCGAGCAGGTGTTCGTGCCCGAACCGCCGAGCGGGTTCGGTGAGCCCGTCGACCAGTCCTATGTGGACACCCTGGCCGCGGCGCTGGAGCGGCACGCGAGCGAGCTGGCCGCGGTGGTCGTGGAACCCGTGGTGCAGGGCGCCGGCGGCATGCGCTTCCACCACCCCGGTTACCTGCGGGCGCTGCGCGAGCTGACGCGCGAGCACGACGTGCTGCTGGTGTTCGACGAGATCGCCACCGGCTTCGGCCGCACCGGGCGGATGTTCGCGGCCGAGCACGCCGGCGTCACGCCCGACGTGCTGTGCCTCGGCAAGGCGCTCACCGGCGGGTACCTCACGATGGCCGCGGCGCTGTGCACACCCGAGATCGCCGACGGCATCTCGCGCGGCGACCTGCCGGTGCTCGCGCACGGCCCGACGTTCATGGGCAACCCGCTCGCCTCCGCTGTCGCCAACGCGTCGCTGGGCCTGCTCGCCGAAGGCCGCTGGTCCGCGGACGTCGCGCGCCTCGAGGCCCGGCTGCGGCGCGGCCTGGCGCCGGCGTGGGAGCTGCCGCACGTGCGCGATGTCCGGGTGCTGGGCGCGATCGGTGTGCTGCAGCTCGACCACGAGGTCGACCTCGGGGTGGCCACCGATGTCGTCACCGCCGAGGGCGCGTGGCTGCGGCCGTTCCGCGACCTCGTGTACGCGATGCCGCCGTACGTCACGGACGACGCCGACCTGGCCGTGATCACCACGGCGATGCTCGCGGCGGCCGAAAAAGCCTGAATTCACCCCACCGGGTGTGACGGGGCTCATGAATGAGGGAGTGTGCACGGTCAGTGATGTGAATTGGTCCGAAGTCACCGTTCAGGACCGGGGCGGTTCGACGATTTTGGACCGGTTTGCGTGAAATGACCGAGCCGTCCTAGTTCTCCGGTTCACAAGCTAAGGCGAAGATCATTCGCGTAGCGGACTTTTTGATCATTTTCCGCTTTCCTGGCGCCATGATCGAGATCGTTCGCGGAGAGCACGACACCGGACCCCCGTCCCGCCGCGCTCGCGCCGCCCAGTCCCTCCAGACCCTCCTGCGCCACGACCTGCCGGCTTCGGTGGTCGTCTTCCTCGTGGCCGTGCCGCTTTCCCTCGGCGTCGCGCTCGCTGTCGGCGCGCCGCTGCTCGCAGGCCTCGTCTCCGCCGTCGTCGGCGGCCTGGTCGCGAGCTTCCTCGGCGGATCGGCCCTGCAGGTCAGCGGGCCGTCCGCCGCGCTGACCGTGGTTCTCGCCGACGCCATCACCACCTACGGCTGGCCGGTCACGTGCGCGATCACCGTCGGCGCCGGCCTGGTCCAGATCCTCCTCGGTTTGTGCCGCTTCGCGCGGGCCGCGCTGGCGATCTCGCCCGCGATCGTCCACGGCCTGCTGGCCGGCATCGGCGTGACGATCGTGCTCGGCCAGCTCCACGTGGTGCTCGGCGGCCGGGCCCAGGGCTCCGCGCTGGCGAACCTCGCGGCGCTGCCCGGCCAGATCGTCGGCCACCACGACCAGGCCGTGCTGATCGGCGTGCTGACCGTCGCGATCCTGCTGGGGTGGCCGCGCCTGCCCGCACCGGTGCGGAAGGTCCCCGGGCCGCTCGCCGCCATCACGCTCGCGACGGGCCTGTCGGTCGCCGCCGGGATGTCGCTGCCGCGCGTGGACCTGCCGGCCGGGTTGCCGTCGGTCGGGCTCGTGGCGCAGCTGCCCTCGGGTGGCTGGGGCGGCGCGGCGTTCGCGGCCGTCACCGTCGCGCTGATCGCGAGCCTCGAAAGCCTGTTGTCCGCGGTGTCCGTGGACAAGCTGCGCGGCGGCCGCCGCACGAACCTCGACCGCGAGCTGATCGGGCAGGGTGCCGGGAACGTCGCCTCCGGCGCGCTCGGCGGGCTGCCCGTCACCGGCGTGATCGTGCGCAGCATGACCAACTTCCAGGCGGGTGCGAAGACCCGCGCGTCCGCGATCCTGCACTCCGTCTGGATCCTGGCGTTCTGCCTCCTGCTGACGGGTGTGCTGCGGTTCATCCCGCTCGCGGCGCTGGCCGGGCTGCTCGTGTACGTGGGGGCGAAGCTCGTGAACGTGGCGGCGCTCAAGGAAGTGCTGCGCCACGGCGACCTCGCCGTGTACGCGGTGACGCTCGCCGGTGCGGTGTTCGTGAACCTGCTGACCGGCGTCGCGGCCGGCGTGCTGCTCGCGCTCGCGTTCATGCTGCGGCGGATGGTGCACTCCGGCGTGCACGTCGAGGTCGGTGAGCAGCGCACGCGCGTGGTCATCGAGGGCGCGCTGACGTTCCTTTCGGTGCCCCACCTGACGAAGGTGCTCGCCGGCGTGCCCGAGCGGGCCGACGTGACGCTCGAGCTGCTCGTCGACTACCTCGACCACGCCGCGTTCGACTGCCTGCGCGGGTGGCAGCAGAGCCACGTCAAGGCGGGCGGCACCGTGCTCGTCGATGAGATCGGGCACCCCTGGTACGGCCGCGGCAGTTCCGGGGAGCCGACGGTCCGGCGCAGCCTGGCCGCGCGCGTGCTGCCGCGGTGGCTCGCGCCGTGGTCGCAGTGGCAGGCCGAGCACGTGCTGGTGCCCGAGCAGCGGCCCGGCGCCGACGGCGCGTCGCCGCTCGTCCGCGGGACCTCGGAGTTCCAGCGCCGCACGGCGCCGTTGCTGCACGACACGCTGCGCGGTCTCGCGGACGGCCAGCGTCCGCACACGTTGTTCATCACCTGCGGCGATTCGCGGATCGTGCCGAACCTGATCACCACGTCGGGGCCGGGTGACCTCTTCGCCGTGCGCAACATCGGCAACCTCGTGCCGACGACTGGCGACGCGTCCGTCGGCGCGGCGATCGAGTACGCCGTGGGCGTGCTGGCGGTGCCGGAGATCGTGGTGTGCGGCCACTCGTCCTGCGGCGCCATGAAGGCGCTGCTCGGCCAGGCCCCCGAGGGCCTCGACAGCCTCGGCGACTGGCTCCGCCACGGCGACGCCACCCTGCGCCGCCGCGCGGCCGAACCGGCGCTGCTGCTCGACGGCCACCGGCCGGCCGCCGAATGCGACCAGCTGGCCCTGCACAACGTGGTCCAGCAACTCGAGCACCTCCGCACGTTCCCGGTGGTCGCCGCCGCGCTGGCCCGTGGCGAGCTCAGGCTCACGGGCATGTACTTCGACGTCGGCGCCGCCCAGGTGTCGCTGCTGGACGCGGCCTGCCGCGGTTTCGTCCCGGCGGGGGTGGCGGTGCACTGACCGCGAAGCCGGTGCGGGGCCGCGGCTCCGCACCGGTACCGGTGATCGGGCACTGCGCAACCCGAAAGTGGGATCCGTCGTAAAAATTCATGCCATCGAGTGGGACATAGCGAACATTTAACCCACAATCGGGTTACCTGGTGATCATGAGCCGAACTGCCGTGCTTCGCCACGACGTACCCGCCTCGCTCGTGGTCTTCCTCGTCGCCGTCCCGCTGTCGCTGGGGATCGCGCTCGCGTCCGGCGCGCCGATCGTCGCCGGGCTGATCGCCGCCGTGGTGGGCGGCGTGGTCGCCGGGGCGCTGGGCGGCTCGGCGTTGCAGGTCAGCGGGCCCGCGGCCGGGCTGACCGTGATCATGGCCGAGACGATCAGCACGTTCGGCTGGGCCGTCACGTGCCTGATCACGGTGCTGGCCGGCGCCGTGCAGGTACTGCTGGGCCTCAGCCGCATCGCGCGGGCGGCACTGGCGATCTCGCCGGCGATCGTGCACGGGATGCTCGCGGGCATCGGCGTCACGATCGTGCTGGGCCAGCTCCACGTGGTGCTCGGCGGCCAGGCGCAGAGCTCCTCGCTCGCGAACATCGCCGAGCTGCCCGCGCAGGTCGTCGCGCACCACGACGCCGCGGCGGTGATCGGATTGCTCACCATCGTGCTCCTGGTGGTCTGGCCGCGCCTGCCCGCCGCCGTCCGCAAGGTGCCGGGGCCGCTCGCCGCGATCGCGGTGGCCACGGTGACCTCCGTCGTCGCCGGGCTGACGCTGCCGCGGGTGGAGCTGCCCGGCGACCTGCTGCAGATCCGCTTCGCGCCGCAGCTGCCCGGCGACGGCTGGGCCGACGTCGCGCTCGCCGCGGTGACGATCGCGCTCATCGCGAGCGTCGAAAGCCTGCTGTCGGCCGTCGCCGTCGACAAGCTGCACACCGGGCCGCGCGCGAACCTCGACCGCGAGCTCGTGGGCCAGGGCGCCGCCAACGTCGTGTCCGGCGCGCTCGGCGGCCTGCCCGTGACGGGCGTGATCGTGCGCAGCTCCACCAACGTCGCCGCCGGTGCCCGGACCCGCGCGTCCGCGGTGCTGCACGGGGTGTGGGTGCTGGTGTTCGTGGTGGCGCTCGCGGGCCTCATCGAGAACATCCCGCTGGCCGCGCTCGCCGGGCTGCTGGTGCACGTCGGCGTGAAGCTCGTGAACCCCGGCCACCTCAGGCAAGTGCTGCGCCACGGCGACCTGCCGCTCTACCTCGTCACGCTGGCCGGCGTCGTCGTGTTCGACCTGCTGACGGGAGTGCTCGCCGGGATCGCCCTCGCGGTGCTCCTGGTGGTGCGCCGCACCGTCTGGACCGGGGTGCACGCCGAACGCGACGGCGAGCAGTGGCGCGTGGTGATCGAGGGCGTGCTCACGTTCCTGTCCGTGCCGCGCCTGTCGAAGGTGCTCGGCGACGTCCCGGCCGGCTCGACGGTGACGCTCGAGCTCGTGGCCGACTACCTCGACCACGCGGCCTTCGAGAGCCTCTCGAGCTGGCAGCAGGCGCACGAACGGGCCGGTGGCACGGTGGTCGTCGACGAGGTCGGCCACCCGTGGTTCGGCCAGGGCAAGCGGGGCACGCCCACACTGCGGCGCACGGCGGCCGCCCGGGCGGTGCCGCGCTGGCTCGCACCGTGGTCGGTCTGGCAGGCCGCCGACGTCCGCCTGCCGGGCCAGCGCACCCACCGCGGCGCCACGGAGTTCCAGCGCCGCACGGCGCCGTTGCTCCACGACACGCTGCGCGGCCTCGCGGACGGCCAACGCCCGCACACGCTGTTCATCACCTGCGGCGACTCGCGGATCGTGCCGAACCTGATCACCACGTCCGGGCCCGGCGACCTGTTCACCGTGCGCAACATCGGCAACCTCGTGCCGCCCGATCAGGCCGATCCGTCGATGAACGCGGCGGTCGAGTACGCGGTGGGCGTGCTGAACGTGCGCGAGATCGTGGTCTGCGGCCACTCGTCGTGCGGCGCGATGGGCGCGCTCGCCGACGGCCCGCCGGAGGGGACGGCGCTGGCGGGCTGGCTTCGGCACGCCGAGCCGAGCCTGCACCGCCAGGGCGCGGTGGCGCTCGGCGGCGAGGTCCCGGCGCGTGAAGCCGACCGGCTGGCCCTGCACAACGTGCTGCAGCAACTCGACCACCTACGGGCTTATCCGCTGGTCGCGGCGGCCGAAGCCCGGGGTGAGCTGCTGCTGAGCGGCCTGTACTTCGACGTCGGCGCGGCGCAGGTCTACCTGTCCGATCCGGCGGCCGGTGCGTTCGTCGCGGCAGGCAAGCCCGTGGCCCCGCATCGTGGGTGATCCCACCCGGACGTGGTGCGGTCCCGGTGGGGGTGACTAAGTTGATGGCCCGTGACCATGCTGGTGATGACGGGGACCGGGACCGGCGTCGGCAAGACGATCACCACGGCGGCGATCGCGGCGCTGGCGCTCGAGCAGGGGCAGCGCGTCGCCGTGCTCAAACCGGCGCAGACCGGCGTCGCACCCGGCGAGGCCGGTGACCTCGACGACGTCGTGCGGCTGGCCGGCAAGGACGTGACCACCCGCGAGCTGCGCCGCTACCCGGATCCGCTGTCGCCGGAGGCGGCGGCGCGGCGCAGCGGCCTGCCGACGCTCGGCCCCGGCGAGATCGCGGCCGCGGCGGCCGAGCTCGACGCCGGGCACGACCTCACGCTCATCGAGGGTGCCGGTGGCCTGCTGGTCCGCTTCGACACCCAGGGCAGCGGGCTCGCCGAAGTGGCGTGGTCGCTGGGCGCCCCGGTCGTGGTCGTCGCCCAGCCCGGGCTCGGCACGCTCAACGCGACGGCCCTCACCGCTGAAGTAGCCACGCGCCGCGGGCTCAACGTCGTGGGCGTGGTCGTCGGCGCGTGGCCCGCCGAGCCGGACCTCGCGTCCGTGGAGAACCTCCAGGACCTGCCGAACGCGGCAGGGGCACCCCTGCTCGGGGTGCTGCCCGAAGGGCTGGGCGCGGTGGATCGCGATACGTTCGTCGAACGGGCCAGGTCGGGCCTCTCGCCGTGGTTCGGCGGGGAGTTCGACCCCGAGTCGTTCGCGGGGAGCGCGACCGTCGGGAAGTGACGGGAGTCGCACCCCGCGCGGCCCGCGGTGGGGGACGATGGCCGGGCCCGTACCGGAGTCAGGCAGCCGAGGAGAAGGAGACGTCGTGACCGCAGTCCCGGAGAAGCTCGACCAGGACACCGGTGACGTGCTCACCGTCGCCCGCGAACAGGTGCTCGAGCGCGGTGTCGGGCTGTCGGAGGAGCAGGTGCTGGCCGTGCTGCGGCTGCCCGACGAGCGGCTCGCCGAGGCCCTGCAGCTCGCGCACGAGGTGCGCATGCGCTGGTGCGGCCCGGAGGTCGAGGTCGAGGGCATCGTCAGCCTCAAGACCGGCGGCTGCCCGGAGGACTGCCACTTCTGCTCGCAGTCGGGCCGCTTCCCGTCGCCGGTGCGCTCCGCGTGGCTCGACATCCCGGGCCTCGTCAAGGCCGCGCGCCAGACCGCCGAAACGGGCGCCACGGAGTTCTGCATCGTCGCCGCCGTGCGCGGGCCGGACCAGCGGCTGCTCTCGCAGGTCCGCGAGGGCGTCGAGGCGATCCGCGCCGACGGCAACGACATCCAGATCGCGTGCTCGCTCGGCATGCTCACCCAGGAGCAGGTCGACGAACTCGTCGAGATGGGCGTGCACCGCTACAACCACAACCTCGAGACGGCGCGCTCGCACTTCCCGGAGGTCGTGACCACGCACTCGTGGGAAGAGCGCTGGGACACGCTGAAGATGGTCGCCGACGCCGGCATGGAGGTCTGCTGCGGCGGCATCATCGGCATGGGGGAGACGGTGGAGCAGCGCGCGGAGTTCGCGGTGCAGCTCGCCGAGCTGAGCCCGCACGAGGTGCCGATGAACTTCCTCATCCCGCAGCCGGGCACGCCCTACGAGCACTTCGAGATCGTCGAGGGCAAGGATGCGCTGCGCACCGTCGCCGCGTTCCGGCTCGCGATGCCGCGCACGATGCTGCGCTTCGCCGGTGGGCGCGAGCTCACCCTGGGCGACCTCGGCGCGGAGCAGGGCATGCTGGGCGGTATCAACGCGATCATCGTCGGCAACTACCTGACCAACCTCGGCCGGCCCGCCAGCGCGGACCTCAAGATGCTCGACGAGCTCAAGATGCCCGTCAAGGCGCTCAGTGACACCCTCTGACGAACCCGGTTGCTGCGTCCACTGTGGACAGCCGTCGCCCGGCGGTGCCGACCACGCCGCGTGCCACAACCCGCGCACGGCGCTGGAACCGCCGCGGTACTGCGTGTTCTGCGCCCGCCGGATGGTCGTGCAGGTGACGCCCGTCGGCTGGACCGCGCGGTGCAGCCGGCACGGGGAGACCGCCAGTCGTTGACCGCGGGTGCTGACCGGTTACGCTCGGTCCGCACACGCGCAGGGAGGGAGTCCGGGGTGGTCGATTCCGCGGGTAAGGCAGCACACCGGTCGAGCGCCGTGACCGACCCGTGGTCGGTGCCGAACCTGTTCCCGCCCCACCGGGTGCGGCCCAAGGTGGTGGTGAAGGCGGACCTGCTGCCCGCCGTCAGCGTGCTCTCGACGGCCGGCCTGCTCGGCATCCCGCTCGGCTGGCTGTGGTCGCTCATGGCGCCGCCGCAGCACGAACGCGTGGTGACGGCCGACGGCCAGCGCGTGCCGCTGGAGCTGGAGAGCTGGCACCGCTTCGACGACCTCGCCATCTACGGTTTCCTGGCGCTCGCGCTGGGCCTGGTGATCGGCATCGTGGTGTGGCTGCTGCGCGAACGCCGTGGTCCGGTCGTGTTCCTGGCCGCCGCGGGCGGTGCCGCGCTCGCGGGCTGGCTCGGCACGCAGGTCGGCGTGGCCTTCGTGAACGCGAAGTACGCGATCGACGCGCCGCCCGCACTGGGCGCCGTCATCGCGGAAGCGCCGCGCCTGGAGTCCGGCTGGGTGTGGCTGGCGGCGCCGCTGATGACGTCGCTGGTGTACGCGTTGCTGACGGCGTGGAACGGTCGCGAGGACCTCGGGCGCCGGCTCGCTTAGTTCAGGTTCGCCGGTTTCGAGTAGTCCGCGAGCTCCGTCGGGGGCAGCGGCACGGCGCTGAGCGTTTCGAGGAACCAGGCCTCCCGCGTGAGCAGCCGGCAGATGATCCGCAGGCGCCGCAACGGGTGCGTCTCCTCGAGCAGGTGCTGGCGGTCTTCCAGTGGCAGCAGGCAGTCGGCGGCGAGCTGGTACGCGAGCTCGGCGAGGTCTGCTTCCTCGCCGGGGGTCTGCCAGTCGTCGGCGTGCCAGGCGGCCTCGCAATAGCGGCGGTGGGCGGTGCGGGCGACGTCGGCGAGGCGCTGGCCGGTCTCGGCCGCGGCGGCCGGCACCGGGTCGTCCGGCAGCCAATCGACGACGCCGATGAGGTACGGCGCCGACGTGCAGTCGAGCTCACGCAGGCGGAAGCGGCGGGCGGCCTTGGTGACCACGTCGTAGCGGCCGTCGGGCAGGCGCTTCGCCTCGCGCAGCACGGTGCTGCAGCCCACGTCGTACACGTGGTCTAGACCACGAACTTCACGGACGAGCGGCGCCCGCAACGCGACCACGCCGAATTCGCGCCCCGGCACCGTGCCGCCGACGAGGTCGGCGATCAGCTGGCGGTAGCGCGGTTCGAAGATGTGCAGCGGGAGGTGCGTGCCGGGCAGCAGCACAGTCTGCAGCGGGAACAACGGCAGTGTCGCTGTCCCACTGGGGTTCTGCTCTTGTTCCGGCTCGGTCACGCGTCCACCGTACGGGTAGCGGCGCGCGCCCGCAGTCCGTCAACGCCCGGGCGGCGGCTTCAGCACCGCGAAGGGGTCAGTGACCTGCATCCCTTTGCCCGCGAAGGAGAACAGCGCCGCGGGGCGGCCGCCCGCGCGGCCGGGGGAGGCCGTGTGCCCGGTGGGCACGAGCAGTCCGCGGCGGGCCAGCACGCGCTGCAGGTTGGTGGCCGACACTCGGTAACCGAGCGCGGCGGAGTACAGCCCGCGCAGCGCCGAGATCGTGAATTCCTCGGGCGCCAGCGCGAAACCGAGGTTGGTGTAGCTCAGTTTCGAGCGCAGCCGGTCGCGGGCGCGCAGCACGATCGCCTCGTGGTCGAACGCGGTGCGCGGCAACGCGGTCACGTCGTGCCACTGCGTGTCTTCCGGGACCTCGGGGTCGACGTCCGAGGGCACCAGGCCCAGGAACGCCGTGGCCACCACGCGCGGGCCCGGCACGCGCTCGGGTGCGCTGAACACCGCGAGCTGCTCTACGTGCTTGAGCTGGCGCACGTCCACCTTCTCCGCGAGCTGGCGGCGGATGGACGTTTCGACGTCCTCGTCGGGGCGCAGCCGGCCGCCGGGCAGCGACCACCGGCCCAGGTGCGGGTCGAGCGCGCGGCGCCACAGGAGCACTCGCAGTGTGTCCGAGCGCACTTGCAGGACGGCGCACAGAACCTCGTGGGCCAAGGGGGTCTGGGTGTTAAGATGACTCCGCACGGTTTTCGATTATAAGGCGAAAACCCGTCCACGGTCCAGGAGGGCCAGACATGACTTCCACGGTTGAGCAGGACCTGACCCCCTACGGCGGGGTGGCGGCGAACGCGGACTGGGCAGAGGAGGTTCGCGAGCTCGCGCGCAAGCGCGACGCGGTGCTGCTGGCGCACAACTACCAGGTCCCCGAGATCCAGGACATCGCCGACTTCACGGGTGACTCCCTGGCGCTGAGCCGCATCGCGGCGAGCAGCGACGCCTCCACGATCGTCTTCTGCGGCGTGCACTTCATGGCCGAGACGGCGAAGATCCTCGCGCCGGAGAAGACGGTGCTGATCCCCGACGCGCGGGCCGGCTGCTCGCTCGCCGACTCCATCACCGGTGCCGAGCTGCGCGCCTGGAAGGCCGAGCACCCGGGCGCGGTGGTGGTGTCGTACGTGAACACCACAGCCGAGGTGAAGGCCGAGACGGACATCTGCTGCACGTCGTCCAACGCCGTCGACGTGGTGGCTTCGATCCCCGCTGACCAGGAAGTTCTCTTCCTGCCGGACCAGTTCCTGGGTGCGCACGTGAAGCGCACGCTCGGCCGGGAGAACCTGCGCGTGTGGGCCGGCGAGTGCCACGTCCACGCGGGGATCAACGGTGCCGAGCTGGCCGCCCGGGCCGAGGAGAACCCCGAAGCCGACCTGTTCATCCACCCCGAGTGCGGCTGCGCGACGTCGGCCCTCTACCTCGCCGGCGAGGGTGCGGTGGCGCCGGAGCGCGTGAAGATCCTCTCCACCGGCGACATGGTGCACGCGGCGCGCGACACCAAGGCCCGTTCGGTGCTCGTGGCCACGGAGATCGGCATGATCCACCAGCTGCGCAAGGCCGCGCCGGAGATCGACTTCCGCGCCGTGAACGACCGAGCGTCGTGCCGGTACATGAAGATGATCACGCCGGCCGCCCTGCTGCGGAGCCTGCGCGAGGGCGCCGACGAGGTCCACGTGGACGCCGACACGGCCGCCCGGGCGCGCGCTTCGGTGCAGCGGATGATCGAAATCGGGCAGCCCGGCGGCGGCGAATGACCACGCCGGTTAACGCTCCCCAGGCGAAAACTCCGGTGTGGGAAGCCCGCGCGGACCTCGTCGTGGTGGGCAGCGGGGTGGCCGGGCTGACGGCCGCGCTGCGGGCGCAGGAGCTCGGGCTCCACGTGCTCGTGGTGACCAAGGCGGCCGTGTCCGACGGCAACACGCGCTGGGCCCAGGGCGGGGTCGCGGTGGTCCTGGAGAGCGACCACGACCTCGACGATTCCGTCGCGAAGCACGCCGAGGACACCTTCACCGCGGGCGCCGGGCTGTGCGACGAGGACGCGGCGCGGTCGATCCTCGCCGGGGGGCCGGGGGCCGTGGAGTGGCTGCGGGACAGCGGGGCGCAGTTCGACCCGGGCACCGACGGGCTGGCGCGTGCGCGCGAGGGCGGGCACAGCGCGTTCCGCGTGATCCACGCGGGCGGCGACGCCACCGGCGCCGAGGTCGAGCGCACCCTCGTGGCGCAGGCGGGCGACCGGCGCGTGCCCGTGCTGCAGCACCACATCGCGGTCGACGCGCTGCGCACGCCCGCGGGTGAAGTGGCGGGCGTGACCGTGCTCGACCGCGACGGCGTGCCCGGTGTGGTGCGCGCGTCGGCTGTGCTGCTGGCCAGCGGCGGGTTCGGGCAGCTGTACCAGGCGACGTCGAACCCGGAGATCGCGACGGGCGACGGCCTGGCGCTCGCGCTGCGGGCCGGGGCGACGGTGGCCGACGTCGAGTTCGTGCAGTTCCACCCGACCGTGCTCTACACGCCCGGCGCGCGCGGGCGGTGCCCGCTGGTCACCGAGGCCGTGCGCGGCGAGGGGGCCACGCTCGTCGACGGCGCCGGTGCGCCGGTCATGGCGGGCGTGCACCCGCTCGGCGACCTGGCCCCGCGCGACGTGGTAGCTGCCGCGATCACGCGGCGGGCGGCGCTGGCGCCGGGCGGGATCGACGACCACGTGTTCCTCGACGCCACCGGCATCGCCGGCTTCGCGAAGCGGTTCCCGACCGTCCACGCGGCCTGCGCGGCGCTGGGGATCGACCCGGCCGTCGACGCGATCCCGGTGACCCCGGCGGCGCACTTCGCGTGCGGCGGTGTGGTGACCACTGTGGACGGACGGTCGAGCGTGACCGGCCTGTACGCCGCCGGCGAGGTGGCGCGGACCGGGCTGCACGGTGCGAACCGGCTGGCGTCCAACAGCTTGCTCGAAGGGCTCGTCGTCGGGCACCGGGTGGCCGCGGCAGTGGCGGCGGACCTCGCGGCCGGGCTGCTGCCCGATCCGTCGCGCGGTCGGTTGCCGTCGCAGACTTCGGCGCCGGCGGCCCAGCGCGACGCGCTGCAGCGCGTGATGAGCCGGTACGCGGCGATCGGCCGCGACGCCGACGGCCTGGCGGCTGCGGGTTCCGTGCTCGACCTGGCCACGCAGGACAGTCCGTTGTGGACGCACGCCGCCGTGGAGGACGCGGCGCTCACCGTGGTGGCGCAGGCGTTGCTGGCGGCCGCCCAGCGGCGCACCGAATCGCGCGGGTGCCACGTGCGGACCGACTTCCCCGAGCGGTCCGGGCACTGGCGGCGCAGCCAGCTGATCCGGCTCAGCCCCTCCGGCCAGCCCGTGCTGGCCGACCCGATCACCCTGGAGGGTGTGGCATGACCGAGCTCTACCCGTTTTCCGAGGCCGTCGAGCGCGCGCTGGTCGCGGCCGGGCTGGAAGTGGCCGACGTCCGGCGTGTCGTGACCACGGCGCTCGAAGAGGACCTGCGGTACGGCCCCGACGCCACCACGGCGTCGACGGTGCCGGCCTCGGCGCGGGCCGTCGCGGAGCTGACGCCGCGCTCACCCGGGGTCGTCGCCGGCCTGCCGGTGATGCTCGCGGTGTTCGACGCGGTGCTGGGTGCCGACTACGAGGTCGTGTCGTCGGCACCGGACGGTTCGCGGCTGCCTGCGGGGGAGCCCGCGCTCGTGGTGCGCGGCCCCGTGCGAGGGCTGCTGACGGCCGAACGGACGGCGCTGAACCTCGTCTGCCGCCTGTCCGGCATCGCGACGGCCACGGCCGCGTGGGTGTCCGAAGTGGAGGGTACGGGCGCGGCGATCCGGGACTCCCGCAAGACGACGCCGGGCCTGCGGCTGCTGGAGAAGTACGCGGTGCGCTGCGGCGGCGGCGTGAACCACCGCCTGGGCCTCGGCGACGCCGTGCTGATCAAGGACAACCACGTCGTCGCGGCGGGCTCGGTGACGGCCGCGCTGGCGGCGGCGCGCGAGCACGCGCCGGAGCTGCCGTGCGAGGTCGAGGTCGACGATCTGGTGCAGCTGGAGGAGGCGCTCGCGGCGGGCGCGGACGAGGTGCTGCTGGACAACTTCACGCCCGCGCAGTGCGCCGAGGCGGTGGCGCGGCGGGACGCGGTTTCCCCGAAAACGCGGCTGGAATCCTCTGGTGGGCTCACCCTCGACCGTGGTAGGGCCTACGCCGAGTCCGGTGTGGACTTCCTGTCGGTGGGTGCGTTGACGCACTCTTCGCCCGCTCTGGACCTCGGGATGGACCTGCGCTGAACCTGTTGCCGCGGCGCCCGCTCGACTAGAATCCCGTTGTCGGACAGCGAGATTCTCTCCGGGAGGGTGCCGCGGTGAGGTGGCCAGCCGTCGTCGCCGCGGCGGCGCTCGTGGCGGTGTCGTCGGTCTCGGCCGAGGGGACCGCGAACGCGGTGGGAGCGTGCGCGAACCCGTCCGGCACGTACGGCGGTGCGGTGCCGTGGGGCCAGCGGCTCGTCGACCCGCAGCGGCTGTGGCCCCTGACCCGCGGCGACGGTCAGGTCGTCGCCGTGATCGGCACGGGCGTCGACGCGCGGAACAGTCAGTTCGCACCCGGCCAGGTCCTCGGCGGCGACACCTCCGACTGCGACGGGCGCGGCACGATCGCCGCGGGGATCGTCGGCGCGCAGCCGTCGGACGAAACGACGTTCGCGGGCGTGGCGCCGGGCGCGAAACTGCTCGCGCTGCGGTACGTGGACGGCTCCGGCGGCGGCGACCCGGGTGCGCTCGCGGGCGCGGTGGACACCGCGGTGGACCGCGGCGCCGGGGTGCTCCTCGTGGCCGTGCCCGCGGTGGCGGACAGCCCGGCGCTGGATTCCGCCGTTTCCCGCGCGCGCTCCCGCGGCGCGGTCGTCGTCTCCGCTGCCGCCGCGACGCAGCAGGGCGCGCACACCTACCCCACCGCGTCGCCCGGCGTGCTGGCCGTCGGCTCCACCGACGAGGCGGGCGCCCCCGTCCAGCCGGAAGCAGGGGACTACCTCGGCATCGCCGCCCCGGGCGCCAACCTCGTCAGCACTTCCGCCGGCGGGGGCGGCGCGGTCGCCCACCGCTGGCCCGTGACGGACCCGTCGCTGGCCGCCGCGTACGTCGCCGGCGTCGCGGCTCTCGTGCGCGCCGCCCATCCGTCGCTGACCGGCGACCAGGTGGTGACCCGGCTGACCCTCACCGCGTCCCGCCCGCCGTCGGGCACCCGCGACCCCCGCCGGGGCTGGGGCGTGGTGGACGCTTACGCCGCCGTGTCCTCGACCCTGCCCGCTTCCGTTGCGGGGCCCGGTGGTTCCGCCGCTCCGGCGGCCCTGCCGGCCGTCGTCGCGGCCGCCGCGCCACCCGCGCCCCCGGCGAACCTCCCCGCGGGCCTCCTCGCCGTCGGCGGCGTGGCCCTCGCCGCCGCGGCGGGCGTCGCGGTCGCCACCCTTCGCCGTGGGCGACGGCGGGGCTGGCGGGCGTCGCGGTTCACGTCGTAGGGCAATTGCACTGAGCCCGTTGCGCAGCTCGCCACTTCTTCGATGAACCTGTTCAGGCATCGGTGATCGCGGGGCCTGGCGCTCCGGTTGCCGCCTGCTGTGCTCACCGTTCCTCTCGATGAAGCCGCGCCGATGGCGATCAGCGCGGAGCCAGAGCAATTCGGCGACCGTGGTCTGGTGTGGTTTTCAGTCGCCGCGGCGTTCTGCTCCGTCAGCGAACGTCCTCTCGGCGGCGTGGCCCTCGCCGCCGCGGCGGGCGTCGCGGTTTACGCCGTAGGCGGGTGGCGGTCAGCGGTTCTGGACGCAGCGCGTCGACCCGATGATCGCCACCGCGCCGCCGGCGCGGGCGACGTGCACGGTGAAATCCGCGCCCTCGCGGGAGAAGCGCGCGATCAGTTCCCGGGTAGTGCTGCGGTCGTGCGCTTGCCAGCCGGCGGCTTCGAGCGCCGGCAGCACCGCGTCCGCGAGGAGGTGCTCGGCGCCGGTGCAGTGGTCGACGCGCACGCCGTACTGCCAGCACACCACGCGGCCCGGGTGGGCGGGGTCGCAGTCGAGTTCGCCGTCGACGGTGGGGGTGGCGAGGGGGCCGAAGGAGGCGGCGACGCCGTCGATGACGGTCGCGAGGTCGCCGGCCAGGGTGTCCAAAGTGGAGTTCACGGCCGGGTCCCCGTGAGCACGCGGTAGATGTTCGTCCACGAGTCGGAGCCGGGCTTGAGGACGTCGTTGTGCGACGAGAGGCCCCAGAGTTCGTTGCCGGCCGCGTCGGCGCCCGTCGCGAGGTCCGTGACACCCGGGAAGCCGTCGGGGTCGGCGCCGTGGCCGATACCGGTCCACTCGGCGCCCCACGCGTTGCCCTGGGCGAGCACGATCGGGTCGAGCGGCGCCGTCATCGAGTAGCGCTGCACACCCGTCTGGCTCGCGGGCAGATCGGCCGGGCTCCACACCCCGTGGCCCATGCCGGCCGACTCGACGTGCACCACGCGGTCGACGGCCAGCCCCTGCTGGTCGGCGAGTCCGACGGTCGCGCCGCCGTAGCTGTGGCCGATCGCGGTGATCGTCGCGGCGCCGCCGGTCTGCGCGTCGACCTGGGTGCGCAGCTGGTCGCCGAACGCCTTGAGGTCCGGGGCCATCGCCTGCGCGTAGCTCGCGTCCGGGCCCTCGAGCACGGGGTTCTGCGGGAAGTCGCCGTCGGCCCACACCACCACGGCCGTGCGGCCGGTCGGGTCGGCGGCGACGAGGCTGCGGCCGAGGTCGGCGTAGCCCTGGAAGTCGTCCAGGCGCGTGTTCACGCCGGGCACGAACAGCCCGACGTTGCGCGTGCCCGGCCGGATCGCGCCGACGAGCTCGACGATCCGGCCGTCGCCGGCCGGATCGAACTTCAGAATCTGCCGGTTGTTCGCCAGGACGTCCTGGTACAGCGCGATCCGCCGCTGCGACTGGGCGATGGCGGACGCGTCGCGCAAGGTGGACAACCGCTTCTGCTCGGCCGCCAGCGCGCCGGACACCTCGGTGCGGTTCGCCGCGATCGCGCTCGCCCACGGCCCGCTCGCCGTCGCTCCGGCCGGACCCGAGACCGGCGGCAACGGGTCCTCCGGCAGCAGCGCGCGGTACCACGACGCCACCTGCTCGTCCGCCCGCCGGTAGCCCGCGGCCGACGCGGTGAGCCCGCTCTGCAGCACTTTCGCCCGCTGCGCCTGCGAACCGATCTTCTCGCTGAGCTCGGTCAGCGTTTTCGTCACCGTCGCCGCGCAGCCGGCGGAGGCGGACACCTGGCCGAAAGCCGTGGCGGGCACGGAAACGCCCGCCACGTCCTTCTGCGCCGTCTCGAGCGCGCCCGACCGCCCGCCGAGCTCCGTCGCCGCGGCGTCGAGCCTCGCGGGTGCGACCCGGTAACCCCCGGAGGTCACTGCAGCAGTCACCGAGCCGTCCTCCCGTTCAGAGCGTTTCCGGCTCTTCGCCGATCACCGACGGAGCCACGGGCGCCTGCTGGCCCCACACGTTCTCCGTCTCCACGAGCCACGCGGGGATCCGCCGGCCCGAACCGAGGTCGGATCCCGCGCCCATGCCCATCGGCATCATGGGCATCATCGGCATCGCGCTCTTCGCCGCCGCGCCCGCGGCGCCGGCCGCGCCGCCCGCGAGTCCACTGAGGACTTTCGAGGCACCGCCGTCGCCGGCGAGCCCGGAGTGCGCCGCCGGCGCGTCGCTGCCGCCGGAGAGACCACCGCCGGTCGGGATCCCGCCACCGTCGAGCGACGGCGCGTCGCCGCCGCCGACCGGGATTCCGCCGCCGCTGCCCCCGGTGCCGGCGCCGCCCCCGAGCTTGGTGCCGGGCTGCTCGTCCTTCTTCTTGTCGCCGGGGTCCTTGCCGGTGGCCCACGAAGGCACCTTCGGCATGATCGATCCGAACCGCCCGAACGCGGCCGCCGAAGCCGCCGCGAGACCTGCCGTGAACATGTCGCCGAACAGCGGACTGCCCGAAGTGGACGGTGCGGTCCCGGGCACCCCCGCCGCGGGCGTCGCGGTGCCGCCGCTCGGCAGCGGGTGCGAGTCACCCGGCGTGCCGAGCACGACGCCCGGGCCGGCGAGCCCCGTGCCCGCCGCACCGCCACCGGACGCGCCGCCGCCTGAAGGAGGTGCGGGCGGGGCGTCGACCGCGTTGGGCGACACGGGGATCGCGTCCTCGGCCGAGGTGTAGTCCGTCGCCAGCGCGGTCATCACGGCGACCGCCTTCGCGTGCGCGGAACCGGCGGCGCTCGCCGCCTGTTGCTGCGCCTCGACGTTCGCGATCGCCTGCTGCCGCTGCTGGGCCGCGGCCGCCACCGTCGCGGGCGACGACTCGGCCGGGAGCAGTGGCGGGTTCACGGCGAGCGCGACGTCGCCGGGGGAGACGTCGGGTACCGCGACCGGCGGCGGCATCTGCGCCTTCGCGGTCACGAGTGCGTCGGCCGCGTCGTCGAGCATGTGCTGCATGCCCTGCGCCGTCTCGGCGACCTTGCGGATGCCGCCGACGAGGTCGGTGATCATCGTCTTGTACTGGTCGGCCGCGCCACCGGTCCACTCACCGGAGAAGTCCGTGAGTTCCTTCGAGAGGTTCTCGGCCTGCTCGTGCAGCCCGATGGCCGCGGAGTTCCACTGGTCCGCCGCGGCCTGCGCGCTGCTGGGGTCACCGGCCTGAAGCATCGCGTACAACTGCTGGTGCGTGTACGCGGCGAAGTTGGTGTGCGCCCCGCTCATGCGTCTGTCCCCTGGTCGTTCCCGGAGCCACCGGAGCCGCCGGAACCGAGGCCCAGCAGCGACAGCAGCGGATCGAGCAGCCCGGTCTCCTGACCCGACTGGTGCAGGTCGCCGGCCACCGACTGGTCGGCCTGCTCGTAACCGTCGGCGACGGTGGTGGTCACGTCCTGCGCGAACGTGATCGCGCCGCGGACCTGTTCCAGCAGGCCGCGCATCTCCGCGACGGCGGCGCGGTGCGCGTCGACGAGCGAGGTGGCTTCGCCGAACTCCCCGAACAGCAGCGGGTGGTCGCCGAGCGTGCTGAGGAAGTCGTTGGGCTTGGACATCGCGTGGATCTGGGTTTCCAGCTCCCGCACGAAGTCCTTCAGCGAATCGAGGTGAACGTAGTACGACTGGTCGTGCATCGGTCCCGACCCTCTCGTGCGCGCGGGCCGCGACCCGCGCCGTTCCGGAAGCTGGCAAGCCGGTCGGCCGGTACGAGCGGGGGGTTCCTCGCACCGGCCGACCGACGTCGGGAGCGCGGTCAGCCCGCGAACAGACCCTGGTTGCGGTTCTCCAGCTGCGACTGGAGGTCGTGGGCGTCGCCGACCTTGCCGCCGAACTGCGCGATGATCGCGACGATGTCGGCGGTGGCCTGCCGCAGGCGCGTCTCGGCCTGGCGGGCGGCCTCACCGGCGGAGCTGCCGGAGGCGTACCAGGTGGCCGTGATCGGCTGCAGGTTCTGGTGCAGCTGCTCGAGCTGCGACGTGAGCGCCTTGGCCTTGGCGGCCAGCGACGCCGAGCTGTGCTGCAGCGCGGCGAAGTTGATTTCGACGACGTCAGCCATTTTCTCGGTCCTTCCCGTGGGTCAGGGGTTGAGGCGAGGGATCACCGAGGTGCCCTCGAGGTTGTGGCCGACGCCGGCGAAGCTCTGGTGCACGTCGGAGTCGCCGGTGTTGTAGTTCGTGTGGCTCGTGTGCACGAGCTGCGACATGGTGTCGAGCTCCTTCACGGCGGCCGTCATCTTCTCCTGGAGCCGGCGCTGCAGGTCCCAGAACGCCACGGCCTGGTCGCCCTTGTAGTTGCGGAGCGTCTCGGTGAGCTCCGACTCCAGGCTGGCCATGGTCGTCTTGGCGCTCGACGCGGTTTCCTCGAAGCCCTGGACGGCGCGCGTCATCGCAGCGGAATCTGCCTGGAACCCCGGACTGGACATGACGGGCCACCTCCTTCCCTCTCGCGGAAAAATCCCGGTGCGCGAGAGGCTGCCCCTGCCCGCGCGTTGTGAATGTCACGCTAGAAAAAGGCGAGGTGTGGTTGAACGGCACAACTGCCGGTCGTGCTGACGGCACTATTACCGACAGGGGTGGGGCGGGCCCCACCACGCGGACGGGGGCGCGCGCCAGTGCTGTTCGCCGGCGCCGCCGCGACGCTGGTGAGCATGACTCTCGGGGGAACGACTCTTGCCCGGCTGCACCGGCCGCTCGTGGTGCTGGCCGGGACGATGGCGGTGCTGCTCGTGGTGTCCGCGGCCGGACTGCTGGTCGATGATCGCACGCTCGTCAACGCGCCGCTGTGGGCGAAACCGTTCAAGTTTTCGGTGTCGGTGGGGATGTACGCGCTGACGCTCGCGTGGCTGCTCACGTTGCTGCAACGCGGGCGGCGGGTGGGCTGGTGGATAGGCACGGTGTTCGCGGTGGGCATCGGTGCCGACATGACGTTGCTGGTCTGGCAGATCGTGGTCCGCGACCGGACCCTGCACTTCAACCACGCGACGCCCGCGGACATCCAGATCAACAACCTCGTGGCGACGGGCGCGTTCACGGCGTGGGGCGCGACGGCCGCGGTGGTGGTGCTCCTGCTGTGGCAGAAGCTGCCGGACCGGGCGCTCGCGTCGGCCCTGCGGTGGGGGACGGCGCTGGCGGCCGTCGGCATGGGCTTGGCGCTGCTGATGTTCTCGCCGACGCCGGCTCAACAGGCCGTGCTCTCGACCGGCGTGAAGCCGCCGGTGATCGGCGGCCACACCGTCGGCCTCGCCGACGGCGGACCGGGGCTGCCGCTGCTCGGCTGGAGCACCGCCGGCGGCGATCTGCGGATCCCGCACTTCGTGGGCATCCACGCGATCCAGGTGATCCCGCTCGTCGCGCTCGCGCTGGCGGCACTGGCGCGGCGCTACCCGGCGCTGTCGTCGGACTTCGTGCGCCGGCGCCTGGTCTGGACCGCGACCCTCGGCTACGCGGGAACGATGGCGATCGTGACGTGGCAGGCGCTGCGCGGGCAGTCGATCGTCCGGCCGGACTTCTGGACGCTCGCCGCGGTGGCGGGCCTCGTCGTGGTGGTGGCGTCGGGGGTGAAGGTGTCGCTGCGTTCTGACCGATTTCTGAGAACTCTGGGGTAAGACGGGGTGATGGTCTACCCGCAGGCAGTGCTCGACGCGCTCACCCAGGACCCGGACGCGGTCGCGTTCGAGCACGGCCCGCGGCGGGTCACGCGTGCCGAAGCGTTCGACTTGATCGGCCGGTTCACCGCCGCGCTGCGCGGCGCGGGGGTCTCGCGCGGAGACGGCGTCGGCCTCGCCACCGCCGTCACTCCCGAGGGGTGGGCCGCGCTGATCGCCGCGCAGGCGCTGGGGTGCCGCGCGGTCGGCATCCGGGCGGGCCTGCCGGTCGGGCACCTGCGCGAAGTCGTGGGCGACCTCTCGGCCGTGGTGGTCGACGCGGCTTCCGAAACCCCGGAACTGCGCGCGACAGCCGCGGGCGCGAAGCTGCTGCGGATCGAACCGTCGTTGCTCGAAGTGTTCGAAGAGCCGGTGCCGAGCGGGCGACCGGACGACCCCGGCTGGGTGGTCTTCACCAGCGGCAGCACGGGGTTGCCGAAGGGCGTCGCGTACTCCTTCGCCGCGCTGACGGCGCAGGGGGTTGAGCACCGCCCGGACGAGAGCGCCGCGGACCTGACCGCCCGCTACCGGCGGTTCCTCCTGTTCGGCACCCTGACGAGCGCGGTGATGATCACGCACCTGCGCTCGTGCCTGCTCGCGGGCGGCACGGTGGTGATCCCGGAGGATCTGCCGGACTTCCCGTGGATCCTGCCGCGCCTGGACATCACGGCCGCGTTGACCACCGTCCCGCGGTTGTACCGGATCCTGGACGTGCTGCGCACTTCTGCCGTGGACCTGAGCGGTGTGCGCATGCTGGTGGTGGCCGGTTCGCCCGTCGCGCAGGGCCTGATGGCGGAGGCGTTTTCCCGCGTGGGGCCGGGGATGCAGCAGGCGTACGGGCAGACGGAGGCGGGGAAGCTGACCGTGCTGACGCCGGCTGACGTGGCTGCGTTCCCGGGTGCTGTGGGCTCGGTGGGCCGCCCGTGTGCCGGCGTGGAGATCTCCGTTCGTTCCTCGTCGGGCGCTTCGCTGCCGGCGGGTTCGTCCGGTGAGATCTTCGTGCGCACGCCCGGGTTGTTCACCGAGTACTGGCGCAACCCCGCCCAGACCGCTTCCGTGCTGCAGGACGGGTGGCTCCGCACGCAGGACGTCGGGAGCGTGGACGACGCCGGCTTCCTGTACCTGACCGGCCGGACGCGAGACGTGGTGATCGTGAACGCGGTGATCCACTACGCGGGGCCGATCGAGCGCGCGTTGACCGAGCACCCGGACGTGGACCAGGCCTACGTCGTGGCGGTTCCCCACGAGGACACGGGCGAGGCGGCGCGCGCGTTCGTGGTCGCGGCGCCGGGGCGGAGCCCGGATGTGGTGGCGTTGCGCGGGGTGGTGGCGTCCTTCGTGGGCGAGGCCGCGGCTTCGGTGACGGTGATCGACGAGGTTCCCGTTGCGCCGTCGGGAAAACCGGACAAGGCGGCGTTACCGGGGCTGGTGCGCTGATCGGCCGAACGCCGCGTGGAGAGCCGCTACGTCGGCGAGGTCGTGCGCGCGCGGTTCGTAGCCCTGGTGGAACAGGAGTTGCTGCGCGACCGACAGGCACGGCACGGTGACGCCCTCGACGGTGCCCGTGGCGAAGCAGTCCGCGGGGTAGCGAAAGGTCCCGCCGGTGTCGTCGGCGGCTTGGGTGGCGGAGCCGTCGGCGGCGAAGTGCAGGGGGTGCAGGTCGAGGGATGCGCTGTCGGGGCGGGTGAGGACGAAGCGGACGGGGCGGAGGTTCTCGGCCTCGGTGAAGTCCGAGAGCGCCGCTAGCACGTCGGCTTCTTCGTCGGCGCGGTGGAGGAGGTCGAGGTCGGTGTGGTCGCGCGTCTGGCGGCCCAGGAGCGCGTCGACGCCCCAGCCGCCGGCGAGCCAGACGTGGCAGCCGGCCGAGTGCAGGCGGGACAGGACGTCCAGGGCGGTTTCGGCGGTGAGCACGGGGTGGAGTGTGCCGAACGGGCCCGGGCTGCGCACGGAAATTACGGGTGGCGACGGAATCCGCGGGCGGTCGGGAGCCCGCCCGCGACGGAAACCGCCCGCCGCGTGGAAGGACGCGGCGGGCGGTGGGCCGGGGGTGGGTCAGACGCCCGCGGTCTGCTTGATCCAGTCGCGGCTCGCGGCGACGCTCGCGTAGTTCTGCTTGCCGTTCTTGTCGCTGCCGGAGTTCTCGCCCGTGGAGCAGACGCCGACCTGCACGCCGTCGGAGAGCTCGGGGCCGCCGGAGTCGCCGTGCCAGGAGGAGCCCGTGACGCCCTCGCTGGCGATGGCGGTGCCGTTGAAGGCGTCGGTGCCCTTGCCGGTGACCTTGACGTCCGCGGTCTTCAGCGTGTCGGACGGCGGGTTGTTGCCCTCGGTGCGGCCCCAGCCGTAGATCTGGTTGGTGGCACCGGTTTCCGGGTCCGCGTCGGCGAGCTTCATGTACATCGCGTCGACCGACGTCGACAGGTGCAGCAGGGCGATGTCGCCGTTGGGCGAGGCCTTCTGCTGGTCCACGGCCGCCTCGGTGCCCTTGCCGAGCGCGACGTCACCGACCTTGACGTGCATGCCCGGCTGGTTGAGGCAGTGCTGCGCCGTCAGCACCCACTGCGCCGCGATGATCGTGCCGGAGCACTCGAACCCGCCGAACTCGGTCGCGTCGTCCCAGAACACCTGCGCACCCCACGGCGCCGAGTCCACGGTCTCCCCGCCGATGATCCGCGGCCCGGACGCGCTCGCCGCCCCCGCGGACACCACCCCCAGCACCGCAGCCGCGCCGGCCACCACGGCCACTGCCTTCGCGAAACGCATCCGAACCCCTCCGTCGATGAAATGATTTCACCAACGTAGGAGTCGGGTGGAAATTCCATAACCGACTTCAGTCGGGTCTCGATGGGCATTCCGTTGTAGGCCATTCGGCCTAGTGATGTCGCGCCACCAAGGGATCGCGGTCGTGGTGCAGACTGGTGCGGCCGTAGGCGAGGATCAGCATCGCCGGGCCGGGTGGCGATGATCCGCTGTGGAGCGTCGTGAGGGGTGGGTGCGGGTGAGCGAGTTCCGGTGGCCCGATTGGCTGCGGTGGCCCCGCGGCCCGAGATGGGACAGCGACCCGCCGGAACCGACTGCCGAGCCGGAGGAGCGGCGGCCGGTCAGGATCAGGGTGTCCGTGGAGGCGAGGGCGTGGCCGCTGTGGGTGCTCGGGCCAGAGGGGGTCGGGGTCGATGAGGTGGATCCGGCGTCGCCGGAGCTGGGGTTGAGTGTGGAGCTGGCGCGAGACCTGCTGGCGTGGCAGTCCGACTTCGACGCCCTGTTCGACTGGGACGACCCGGGCTCAGCCGAGTTTTCCGCACCTGAGGCCGAACGCGAGTTCGCCGAGCGCGGCTGGGAACTCGCCCGGCGGGTACGACGCGAGCTCGACGAGAATTGGGAAGTGACCTACCACAACGGCCCGCCCTACGGCGAAGTCGTCATCCGGAAGACGTCGGCGCCGGGGGAAACTTGATGCTGAGTTTCAGAGCTGCCAACACCTTGTGGCGCCGCGCTCCGTTCCCGGCTACCACAACGAATCGAGCGCTGGCCCCACTTGCAGCGACTTGGCGGAAATTGACGAGCACGTGATTGCCTGATCAAGTTCGTCGAACGAGGTATTTTTGATCCATCTCCGGTGGACGTGCTGCCACCACTGCAAGAGATCATGGAGCGCATCGAGGCGGCGAGCGCCGAGGTGAGGGCCGATGAGCGGGCTTTCGCGGACCATCAGCACACCTACGTTGCGTTGATGCATCTCGGCTGCTCCCAGTTTCTCAGCCAGGATCCGTCGACGAGCTGACCAGGGCTAAGCCTCCACGGGCTTCGTCCACGCCACCTGCACCAGCCCCGCCCCGTGGCGGCGCGACACCAGCGTCCCCCGGCCCGGTGGTTGCGGCGAAGGCTTCACGTCGCCCAGCAACGGGCCCTCCTCCTTGGCACCGGACATGATCAACCCCGGCGACCCCAGCTCCCGGACGCGCTGCAGCACCGGTTCGTACAACCCCCGCCCAGCCCCACCCGAAGCGCGGGCGATGATCAAATGCAACCCGATGTCCCGGGCCTGCGGCAGGAACTCCAGCAGCGGCAGCAAGGGGTTCTTCCCTGCGGTGGCAACGAGTTCGTAGTCGTCGATCAACACGTACAGGTCCGGTCCCCGCCACCACGACCGCGTACGGAGCTGCTCCGGCGTCACGTCCGGGCCGGGCAAGCGATTGCGCATCGCCGTGGCGCATTGGCCGACGAGGTCCGTCAGGGTGTTCTCCGCGCCCGCGTAACCCAGCAGGTGGGGCTGGTCCACGGCGCCCAGCAGGCCACGTCGGTAGTCGCCCACCAGAAGAAGGGCCTCGTCGGGCGGGAAAGCAGAAGAAATGCCCAGGGCGAGAGCCCGCAGCGAAGAACTCTTCCCCGACTCCACATCCCCGAACGCCAGGAAATGGGGATCCGCAGCGAAGTCCAGGTGCACCGGCCTCAGGTTCGACTCCGCGATCCCCAGCACAACCCGCGAAGAAGCCGGCAACGACTCCAACGGCACCTCGGACGGCAGCAACCGCACCTGAGGCGCCCGCGCGCCCGGCCAAGCCGCCGTAACCCGGTGCACTAGGTCCAGACCACCGGCACCGATGGTCTCCGGCCGTTGATCACCGTCGACGCGGGGCAAAGCGGCCAAGAAGTGCAGCTTGTCGGAAGTCAACCCCCGCCCCGGCCGGTCGGCAGGGACGTTCAAAGCCACTTTCCGATCGATCGACGAATCCGCCGGATCACCCAGCCGCAGCTCGAACCGAGTGCCGATGGCGTCACGAAGCTGGGCGCGGACGCCGATCCACTGGTTCACCGTGACGATCACGTGAATCCCGAACCCCAGGCCCCGCGCGGCCAGCCCGGTGATCTGCTCCTCGAGCTGCTCGTACTCCTGCCGGATGGTGGTCCAGTTGTCCACGAACAGGAACACGTCGCCGAATTCGCGGCCGTCGGTGCTTTCCGTGAACTCCGCGCGCCGCGAACGGAACGCGGCCATCGACTCGAGCCCGTGCGCGGCGAAGAACTCCTCACGCTGCTCCAGCAACGTCGTCAGTTCGGCCACGACCCGGCGGCAGCGCTGCGCGTCGCGGCGGGTGGCGTAGCCCGAGACGTGCGGCAGGCCGGCGATCGGGGCCAGGGCACCGCCGCCCATGTCCAGGATGAAGAGCTGGACTTCCGAAGGGGTGTGGGTCAACGCCAGCATCGCGGCGATGTCCTTGAGCAAAGTCGACTTGCCGCTTTGCGGTGCGCCCACGACGAGGGCGTGACCGGCCGCGCCGGAGAAGTCGGCCCAGAGCATGTCTCGCCGTTGCTCGAAGGGCTTGTCGACCAGGGCGACGGGAATGGTCAGCTTCCCGTTGCCACCCCAGCCGAGCGGGCACAACCCGCGAGCAGGATCTGCACCCAGCGGCGGCAGCAGCTGGTCCACAGTGGGCGGTTCGGCCAGCGGCGGCAGCCAGATCTGGTGCGCCTCCGGGCCGCGGCCGGTCAGCCGCGACAGCATCGCGTGGATGATCGTCTCGCCGGTGCCCTTCTCCGGCACCGGAGCCGGAACCTCGGCCGACAGCGGCACCTCGACCGCGTCCAACGTGAACGGCAGCACGCCCAGCTGCTGCCCGTCCTCCCGCACGATCGTGCTGCGCGGCGGCAGTTCGCCCGAGACGTACGCGGCCTTGAACCGCGTCAGCGTGTCGTTGTCGGACTTCAGGTAGGCCGAACCCGGCACCGGCGGCAGCTGGTACGCGTCGGCCACCCCGAGCACCGCGCGGCTCTCCGACGCCGAGAACGTGCGCAGCCCGATCCGGTACGACAGGTGCGAGTCGAGCCCGCGCAGGCGCCCCTCCTCCAGCCGCTGCGACGCGAGCAGCAGGTGGATCCCCAGCGAACGCCCGAGCCGCCCGATCGCCACGAACAGGTCGATGAACTCCGGCCGTGACGACAGCAGCTCCGAGAACTCGTCGATGATCACCAGCAGTGAAGGCAACTGCTGCAGCGGCACGCCGTCGGCGCGCGCCTTTTCGTAGTCGCGCACCGACGCGTAGTTCCCCGCCGCGTGCAGCAGTTCCTGGCGCCGCAGCAGCTCGCCGTTGAGCGCGTCGGCCATGCGGTCGACGAGCGCGAGGTCGTCGGACAGGTTGGTGATCACCGCGCACACGTGCGGCAGCCCGGTCATGCCGGCGAACGTCGCACCGCCCTTGAAGTCGATGAGCGCCAGGTTCAGCTTCTCCGACGAGTGCGTCACGGCCAGCGCGGTCACGAGCGTGCGCAGCAGTTCGCTCTTGCCCGAACCGGTCGCGCCGATCACGAGCCCGTGCGGGCCCATGCCGCCCTCGGCCGATTCCTTGAGGTCCAGGTCCACGGGCCGGCCCTCGGGGTTCACGCCCAGCGGGATGCGCAGCCGGTCACGGGCCGCGCGCGGCGCCCACGTGACGGTGGTGTCGGTGTCGCGCGGGTCGCCGATGCCGAGCAGCCCGGACAGCCCGAACGTCGCCGACATCGGCTTCTCGCTCACCACGGCCGTGCCCTGGTGCAGCGGGGTCAGCGTGCGCGCGAGCGCCTCGGCCGCGCCGTGGTCCAGCCGGTCCGGCGTGCCGAGGAACCCGAGCCGCGCCTCCGTGCCGCCGTCGAGCACGACCATGCCGAGCTGGTCCGGCGCGACGTGCAGGCTCAGCAGCTGCTCGTTCGACGCCGTCCGCGGCTGCTCGCCGCCGACCTCCAGCACGGTGACCCCGAGCCGGCCCTCCTCGGCCAGCAGCCGCGGTTCGCCCTGCGTGCCGCCGCCGTCGACGACCACCACCACGTGCGGCACGTCGTGCGGCGTGCCGGGCCGCCGCGTGAACGGCGGACGGTCGCCGAGGTCCGGGCCGAGCAGCTCCGCCAGCTCGGCCGGTCCGGCCGCCACGAGCCGGCGCGGGCCCGCCGCATCGGAGCGGGCGGGCGCGGTGGCGTGCGGGAGCCACTTCGCCCATTCCCAGTCGTGCCGGCGGTCCGGGTGCACGCACAACGCGACGCGCAGGTCGGCGGGGGAGTGGAACGTGACGAGCTGGGCCAGCACCGCGCGCACGAGCCCGAGCACGTCCGGGCGCCGGCCCGACAGCGTCGCCGCCGCGTAGGAGCGCAGCGACAGGGAAACCGGCAGGCCCTCCACAGTGGAGTACGTGCGGATGAAGTACTTCAGGTTCGTCGACGAGACCGGGTCGAGGTCCTCCAGCGGCACGGTCTGCGGCGCGCGCAGCGGCGTCGCGAGCGGCTGCGGCCCGCTGGCCGCGCGCACGAGCGCGAAGTGCCGGTCGCCGCGGCGGCGGTCCCAGTACTGGCCGGTTTCGACGTAGGCCCACAGGTCGGCGGGGTCGGGCTGCTGCGCGATCAGCGCCGCGCGCTGTTCGTCGGCGACCGCCCGCACCTTCGTGCGCAGGCCCGCGAGGTAGCGCTGGTAGTCGCGGCGCTCCTCGTTGATCTGCGCCTTCTTCGCCATCCCGCCGCGCCCGAGCGACAGCACGACCATCCCGCCCATGGCGGTCACGAACAGGGCGCCGAAGATCCAGGTCATCACCCCGCCGTCGCGTCCGATGTAGACGAACGACATCGCGCCCATGCCCAGCATCATCGGCAGGAACATCATGAGCTGCAGCAGACCGCCCGGGCCGCTCTTCGGGAGCATCGGCGGAGACTGCAGCATGATCTCGCCGGGCTGCTCCCCGAGCAGGTCGAGGCGGTCACGGGACGGGCTCATACCCCGTATTTTCGCCACCCCCGGCGCCGTCGCGGTGGGTACTTTTGCCGTCCGCTCGCCGCCGCGCGCGAACCTACGCTCTCCCGAGCCCCCCTCATCCGGGGGAGGCGGCACGACGTTCCCGGGAGGGAGAGCCATGGTCACCGCGGGCGAGTACCGGGCCGAGCCCGAGGCCATGCGCTCGATCGTCGGCAACGTCGGCGGCATCGTCGCCCACGGGATCAACGCGGTCGCCGACCTCGAACGGCTCGTGGTGCAGCCCACGTCGTTCGCCGGCCTCGGCAGCGTGGTCGCGGCGGCCAACGCGGCGCTGCACTCCGGCCAGGTCTCGGCGGTGCGCACGCTGCTGCAGCTGCTGCAGCAGATCAACGGCCTGGTCAAGACCAGCGCCGACGCCTACCAAGCCGGCGACGAGGCGGTCGCGAGCGGTTACGGCGGCTCGGCCACGACGAGCGCCCCGTCGACGTCGATCTGGGGCACCCCGCACGCCGCCGAACTCGCCACCATCGCGAGCAACGACAGCGCCGGCGCGCCCGGTGATCCGGGTTCCGTCGGCACCGTGCTGCGCTACCTCGGCGACGCGGGCCTCGGCCGGCTCGGCGAGCACCCGGTCACCGGCGCCCGCTTCCACGGCGTCGCCGACTTCAACGACTGGCTCGCCGGCGACGCCGGCAACCAGGCCCGGGTCGGTCTGATCGAGGTCTACGCCGGCACCGCGCGCACCTTCTCCGACGTGCCCGGCGGCGTGCACGCCGGTGACGTCGTGGTGGTCGAGCCACTGCTGTTCTCCGACAGCGGCCCGGTGATCGGCGTGGCCGGCGACGGCGGCGTCCTCTACAACCACGGGCTCGTCGCCCCCGGCCTCGGCGGCCTGGCCAAGGTCAGCGTGTACCGGCCCGCGTCCGTCTGACCCCCGACTCCCGACCAAGTGAGGTCCGATGCTGACTTTCCCGAACTCCAGCGCGATGGACGCCACCGCGTCCTCGGGCGGCCCGATCACCGTGCTGCCGCAGATCGTCACCGGGCAGCCCGAGCAGATCGCCAAGCACGTGCTCGACCTGCTGCACAAGGCCACCGAGTTCGCGTCGCTCTACCAGGAGCTGAGCAAGGCGGCCGACCAGCTCGGCAAGGTGTGGTCCGGTGCGGCGTCGGAGTCGGCGCTGAAGAAGATCTCCGATTCGCTCGACCAGCTCACGAAGATCATCGGCGTGATCGAGAAGGGCGCGCAGCTGCTCGGGGTGTCGGGCACGCTGGTCAAGACCGCTCAGGAGGCCTACCGCTCGGTGGTCGCGGCCGTGAACCCGACCGTCGCGTCGCTCATGTCGAACTGGTGGACGTACGGCGCGGCCGTCGCGCTGTCGACGGCCACGAGTGCTTCGCTCAAGGCGTTCATCACCGCGATCGGCGCGTTGCTCAAGGCGCTCGGCGCGGGTGACCTGGCCAACCAGATCACGCAGGTCGCGCAGATCATCGGCGAGATCGAGAAGCTCTTCACCGGTGGCGACGCCGGTTCGGCCGCCACCGCCGGCGCGGCGGGCAACTCGGCCGTGTCGAGCACGCCGGTCACCGCGCCGCAGGCGCCGCCGCCGGTCGCGAGCGCGGCCGGGCAGCAGGCGACAGCGGGCTGTCCCGGCGGTGGCGTCGGTGGCGGCGCGACGACTCCGTCGGGACAGCCGTCGTTCACGAACTACACCCCGCCCGCGCTCGCGGGCGCCACCGGGACGACGCCGACGACGCCGACGACACCGACCTCGCCGGCCACACCGACCACGCCGGTCACCGCGAACGGCACACCGCTCGACCCGGCGAACAGCTGGATGGCCGTGGACCCGGCGACGACGGCGCCCGCCGGCACCGCCCCCGTCACCACCGCCCCCGCCGGTGGTTCGGTCACTCCGCTCGCCCCCGCCGGTGCCGGCGAAGTCGTGATCCACACCGACCTGGCCACGGGCCAGTCGACGGTCGAGGCGCCCGCGGGCCAGGACCTCGACCTCGACCTCGACCTGGACCTCACCTACAACGGCAGCCACTTCCAGCAGCACGTCGACATCGACGCGAAGGGCGCTTAGGCGATGGCCGTCGACGCCTCCGGGGTCGTCAGCTCGGTCCTGTCGTCCTACCGGCAGGTCCTGGTGGAGTACCAGCGCCGGGTCACGGGTGACCCGGCGGCGCTGACGTCCGCCGCACAGCGGTGTAGCACGCAGGCGTCGGCGGTCACCGGCAAGGCGACCGAAATCGCCCAGGCGGCCCAGGAACTCCACGCCGGCTGGGACGGCGCCGCCTACGTGGCGTACGCCGAAGCCGCGCGGAAGGTCGCGGACGAGCTGACCGGCCACGCCACGAAGCTCGGCGACCTGGCGCGGCGCCTCACGTCGGCAGCGCAACTGCTGCAGTGGGCCCGCACAGCGCTCGATTCGCTGCTCGCGCAGTACGACCAGTACGGTGCCCAGCTCACGAGCCAGGCCCGGGCGGCCGACCCCAACGCCGTCGGCGCCTTCATCTCAGCCGCGCGGCAGCTCGGCGAACAGGCCGTCGCCATGGCCAAGCAGGTCGCCGACGAGCTGTCCGAGGCCCTGGAACAGCTTTTCCCGCCGGAAGGTGTGGGCCGGCTCGAACACGAGCTCGGCAAGTGGGGCGGCGGCGCGCTGCACTGGCTCAACGGGGAACCGCTCGACGGCCGCAAGCGTCCGCGCACGGTGCCGTCGTGGTTCGGCAACTCCGGCTGGCAGAAGCTGACCTGGAACGGCCTGCAGGGCACGCGGGCGCCGAAGAAGACCGACACCCCGTTCGGTCAGCCCGAGCCGGAATCGGTGAAGGACAAGGCTTTCCGCAACACCGAGATCACCTACGCCAAGTGGCAGCACGAGCAGGACGGCTTCTCCCCGGAATACGACGCGAAGATCACCTCCGAAGGCTGGGACGCCAAGGCCTCCGGTCACGCCGAGCTCGCCGCGCTGCACGAGGACGTCGACCGGAAGCTGGAGTACGGCGTCGCCGGGGCCGAGGCGAAGGGCACGGTCTTCGCCGGTGGTGAGGTCAGCGGTTCCGCGCAGCTGGGCGAGCACGGGCTGGGCCTGCACGGCAACGCGTTCGTCGGCGGCAAAGTCGAAGGGGAGGTCTCGGCCGACGTCGCCGGCGTGGGGGTCGGCGCGAACGGTTCGCTGCAGTACGGCCTCGGCGCGCAGCTCGACGGCCAGGCGGTGTACGACGCGGGACACCTCAAAGTCACCTTCAAGGCCGGCGTCGCGCTCGGGCTCGGCGCGGGCGTGGGGGCGAAGATCGACGTCGACCTGCCGAAGCTGGGCCACACCATCAGCGAGTACGGCGGCGCGGCCGCCGACGCCGTCAGCAGCGCCGCGGGCCAGGCCGCCGACTACGTCGGGCAGACGTGGGCCGACGCCGTGCACTCCGTGGGGTCCTGGTGAGCGCCGGGGAAACCGTCTCGCTCCCGCTGGGTTTCGCTGTCCCGGACGGGTGGACACCGGTCGATCCCGCGGGAGCGGGCGCACCGGGTGTCGCGTTCGTCGCCGTGCACCGCGAACCCGGGTTCACGCCCAACATCACGCTCGGGGTGCGGCAGCGCCCCGACCCCGCGACGCTGCCCGAGATCGCGGACGAGGCCGCGGAACGGCTCGGCCGCACGATGGCGCTGCTCGACGTCGTCAGCCGCCACGAAGTCGGCAACGCGGCGGCGCCCGGGCTCACGCAGGTGCTGCGGATGCGCACGGGCGAGGGCGCCGATCTGGTGCAGACGCAGGTGTTCCTCACCGTGCCGGGCCCGGACGGCCCGGTCGACCGCGTGGTGCTGGAGCTCGTCTTCACGGCCGAACCCGAGGCGGCGCAGCGCCTCGTCCCCGATTTCCGGCGGTTCGCCGCCAGCGTGCACGTGCGCCGGAACCACCCCGCAGGAGAAGGAGAACCGCAGTGACCGACCCGTACGCCGTGCCGGACATGGACGAGCTGCTGGCGCAGGTCCGCCGCCAGACCGAGGAGGTGCAGCGCATCCAGCGCTCGGTCGAGGCCATGGAGGTCAAGGCGGCCTCGCGGCAGAACGAGGTGACGGTGTCGTTGCGCGGCGACGGCCGGTTCACCTCGATCGACATCGACCCACGCGCGATCCGCGAGTACGACGCGCGGAACCTGTCGGAGATCGTGCTCGAGGCCGTGAACGCCGGGCTGCGGAAGCTGGCCGAGGCGAGCAGCGCGAAGTTCGCCCCGGTGATCGAGGCGTCCAGGTCCGGGCGGTGAGCGCGCCGGCCGGGCTCGCCGGCTCGACCCGGCGCGTGACGATCGTGACGCCGCGCGCCCGGGTGGACGTCGCGCTGCCGCAGCAGAGCACGTTCGCCGAGCTGGTGCCGCAGCTCGTGCGGCTCGCCGGCGCGTCGGGCCAGGCGGCGGCCGAGCATCCGGGCTGGGTCCTGTCGCGGCTCGGCGGGGCGCCGCTCGCGCTCGGGCTCACCGTCGCGGCCGCGCAGGTGCGCGACGGCGAGGTGCTGCACTTGACCCCGCGCGAGCGGCCGCGTGGTCCGTTGCTGTTCGACGACGTCGTGGACTCGATCGCGAGCGTCGGGGACGCCGCTTCGACGGCGTGGGGCCCGCGAATCGCGCGGCGGGCGGGGATCGGCGCCGCCGTGGTGCTGCTGGCGGCGGGTGGCCTGCTCGTCCAGGCGTCGACCGCGGGCAGTGTGCTCGCGCCCGTCGCGACCGGGCTGCTGGCCGTCGTGCTGCTGCTCGCCGGTGGGGCGCTGAGCCGGGCGTACGGGGATTCGGGCACCGGCGCGGCGGGGGCGCTGGCGGGGGTGTTCGTCGCGCTGCTGGCCGGGATGTCGATCCTGCCGCCGCACGCGGTGTTCTCGGCCTCGGCCGGTCCGCTCGCCGCGGGGCTGGCGGCGGTGACGGTGTACGGCGTGCTGGCCGCGGTGTCGGTCGCGGACCGGCTGCCGTATTTCGTCGCCGTGACGGGTGCGGCCGGGCTCGGCGCGATCACCACGGGCGTGGTGTTGCTGAGCGGGGTGAAGCCCGTGGCCGCGGCCGCCGTGGCGGCCGTGCTGGCGACGGCTCTGGCTGCTGTGGCACCGATGCTGGCGCTGCGCCTGGCGCGGCTGCCGCTGCCCCGCGTGCCGGACGACATGGAATCCTTCCGCGCCGACGAACAGCCCTCGCTCGGCGAAGACGTCCTCGGGCGGACCACGTACGCGCAGGCGTTGCTGACCGGACTGCTCGTGGCGCTCGGGCTCGTGGTGCTGGCGTCGGCTGTCGCGCTCGCCGCTTCGGGCGGGCCGTGGGAGGCCGGGCTGGTGGCGCTCGTGGGCCTCGCGTGGGTGCAGCGCTCGCGCTCGTACGCGGGCCGCGCGCAGCGGCTCGTGCTCGTCGGCTTCGGCGTGGCGACCCTGCTCACGGCGGGCGCGTGGCTGCTCGCCGAGGACAACCGCGTGGTGCTGCTGGCCGCCGGGGGCGCGTCGCTCGTCGCCGCGGTCGTTTCGCTGAGCTACGCGACGCGCGTGGCGCGCGGGGTGCGGTCGCCGTACTGGTCGCGGCTGCTGGACGTCTCGGAGTTCCTGGTGCTGCTCGCGCTCGTCCCGTTCGTGGCGATGATCGCGGGCGTGTACGAAGCGGTGCGCGGTTAGCCGAGCCGGCCCGTCACGAAGTGGGTGCGGCCCGGGACCAGCCCGCCGGGCCGCGGGTGGAGGCGGCCGTGGTTCGCGTCCGGCGCGCCTGGCGCGGTGATCCGCTCCGGCTCCCAGCCACCGGCGCGCAGCAGCTCGCCGGGCTCGTCCGACCCGAACGGCGGCGGGTGGGCGTGGTCGGCGCACCACCGGCGATACGGCTGCAGCGCGGGCGAGTCCAGCCCGGCGGTGCCGGTGACGTCGGCGCCGAAGCGGTTCGCCGGTCCGGACAACCGCGCCGCCGTCGTCAGCAGCGTGCCGATCTGCTCCCCGGCCAGGGAGAAGAACAGGCCTTCGGCGAGCCAGAGCGTCGGTGCGCCCGGCGTGAACCCGGTGTCGCGCAAGGGCGTGGCCCAGTCGGTGGCGAGGTCGGCGACGACCGGGTGGCGGCGGCACCGCGGCGCGGCCGAGGCGAGGACGGGTTCCTAGGCGGCGAAGACTTCCGCACGGTCCACTTCGTACCAGTCGGTGCCGGCCGGGAGGTCGAGCCGGTGCGGGCGCGTGTCCAGACCGGCGCCGAGCAGCACGACCTGGCGCACGCCGCCGGCCGTCGCGGTCGTGGCCAGGTCGTCGAACCAGCGCACGCGCACCGGGATGACGGGATTCTCGCCGCCGCTCGCCCGCTCCGACGCCGTCATCATCGACACCCCGCGTTCGCCGGCCAGCTCACGGGCGAAGGGGTCGGCGAAGAGCCGGTCGGCGCGCTCGGACTCGCGAGCTCGCACGGCGGCGATCCAGAACGCGCTGTCGGCCGTCACGCCCACCACGTGGCTATGGCGACGGTGGTGAACCCCAGGGAGTCGTACAGCGGTCTGCCCGGTTTCGAGGCGGTGAGCGTGACCAGTTCACCGTCTACTTCGGACAGCAAGGCGTGCATCAGGGCCCGGCCGATCCCGCGCGAGCGGAACGCCGGCAGCGTCGTCACCCAGTACACCCCCACGGCCCCGCCACCGCGCACGACGAGGCACGCGCCGGCCGGTTCGCCGTCGCGCAGGAGCAGCCGCGCGGAGACGTCGTCGCGCTCCAGCAGACCGGGCGGGAACACCTCGCCGCGGACGTAGGGCTGGTGGCGCCCGAGCGGGAACCCGTGCACGACCACGTTTTCCACCGCCGCGAGCAGCACCGGCGTGTCGGCTCGCACAACGCCGCCGGCAGTGAAGCCGGGCCCCCTGCGCGTCATCACGGGCAACTGCCGCGCCCTCAACCCGAGCGGCTCGAGGTCGACGCACCCGTACGCGTCCTCCACCACCACGGTCGCGGCGTTTTTCGCCAACTCGGTCAGCTCGGCGACGTCTTCCGCGCTCGGCGCGCCGGTCCGCAGCACGATCCGCATTCCGCTGCGCTCGCTGCCGTGCACGCACACGAATCCCGGCCGCGTGGTGACCTCGTGCCCCCGGCTCTCCGCGAGGGCACTCCAAAACGCGGCGGCATTGGCAACGGCGAGGTCGAGGGTCATGCCGTCGACCCTAAGCCGCCGGGAACGCCTCCAGAAGGGCCGATTCACGTCGCTGCCGGAGGGCCAATCGGGCTGGTGGCTTGTGGCCGGCGTTCGCAGCGCCGGGCTCCGGACCGCTCGCCGGAGGTGCGGCAGCGCTCGCCCGACGCCGCCACCGGCAAGGATCAGGTCAGCGCCAGTGGCAACGTCCGCCGCACCGCCGCTTCGTGGCCGCCGTGCAGTGGGACGGCCGAAACTCCTTGCGGCGCGGGCGGTTCGGTGCCCGGGCGGGCGCCGACGCGGACGGTGACGTCGATGCGCTCCCGGCCGCCGGGGGTGCGGCGCAGGGTGGCCGACGTGGCGGTGAACGAGGCGTCCGGTACGGACAACAGCAGCGTGCGGGCCAGGCCGCGCGTCGACCGGGGCCGGTAGCAGGCCTGGGTGACGCCGCCCCACGACCAGCCGCGCCAGCCGTCGCCGTCGGGCTCGGCGGGCGCGGGGGCCGAAGCCGGCACGCCCAAGGCCACGCGCAGTTCCGTCGTCAGTTCACCGGCTTCGAGGACCGTCGACGCGTAGCCCGCCTCGGCGAGCGCGACCATCAAGCTCAGCGCGGCGCTCGCGGTGCTGCGCAACGCACCCAGCTCGCCGCCGCCCCGAGCGAGGGCGGCGATCGGCGCGTCTTCGGGGCGGTAGCGGACCGCGAGCCAGCGCACCCGGTACACCTGCGAGCCGCGGGGCACGGCCCACGTGAGCAGCTGCACGGCGGCGAGCGGGATGTCCGTGCCGCGGAAGGCCGTGCGCAGGATGTCGAGCAGCGCCTCGGCGGGCGGTTGGCTCGCACCGGGGGTGAGCCGGACGATGGCGCTCCAGTCGCCGTCGAGTTCGGCGACGCCGAAGCGGTTGCCCGCGCGGTCCACGTGCTGGCGCACCCGCACGGGCCCGGCGACGCGGTGCAGCGGGTCGGGACTGTCGCGGCGGCTGTCGTGGCGCCGCAACCGGAAGGCGAGCCACGCGCCCGCCCACGCGGCGAAGTGCCGTCCGCCCAAGCGCACCGAAGTGGTCAGCACCAGCAGGCCCGCGACGACCGCGACGGCGATCCGCACCGGCTGCGAAACCCCGCCGACGCCGAACACCAGCAGCACCGCGATCGCCGCGAGCTCCCACAGCGCGGCCTGCGCCGCGCGGATCGGCAGCAACCAGGCCAGCGCTGCCGTGCCCGAAGGCGCCGGTGCGGCCACGACCGCCGGAGCGGGCGGTGCTGACACGGACACGGGCGTCCCCTTCCCCGGGCGGCCACCCCTGGGCCCGGTACCGGCGACGCTAGCGCTCCACACACCGGCGCGTGGGCGTAAAAATTACCCTCGCCGTCCCGGAGCGCGCGCTCTTAACATCCCGCGCGGAACAGGCACGAGCCGCAGGGAGCCGGAACACGTGTGGACGCAGCGGGACCAGATCCAGGCGTACCAGTTCCTCCGCCGCAGGCTCGTGTCCGCGCTCGTCGCCGCCGACGCCAACCACCCCGTTTCGCCCAGCCGAAGGCTCGTGCTCGGCACGGTGCTCGGCTTGGCCGCCGCGCTGCTGGTGACCGCCGTGTTCGGGGTGATCGGCCTGCTGAACCCCTCGGGTGGCAAGGATTGGCTCGCCGGCGGGCACGTGATCGTCGAGGAGGGCACGGGCGCGCGGTTCGTGCTCGGCGCCGACGGCGCGGTGCACCCGGTGCTCAACTACGCGTCGGCGCGGCTGCTCGCGGGCGGCAACGGCGACGCGACGGTCTCCGTCTCGTCCGAAGACCTGGGCAAGGCTCCGCGTGGCACGGAAATCGGCATCTCCGGCGCCCCCGATTCGCTGCCCGCCGCCGGCGCGCTCGTGGCGGCGCCGTGGACGAGCTGCAGCCGTACGACGCAGGACGCGCCCGCGTCGGCCGAACCGCTCGTGGCCGTGCTGCTCGGCGCGCCCGCCGCGGGGACGCGGCTGCCGCGCGGCTCGGGCGTGATCGTCCGGCTGCCCAGCGGGGAGCGCTACCTCCTCACCGACGGCCGCCGCTACCGGCTCGGCGACGAGGCCGCGGCCGCGCTGCAGTTCGACAGCTACCCGACGATCGCCGTGTCGTCGCGCTGGATCGACACGGTGCCCGCCGGTCGCGATCTCGGCGAGATCCCGGTGCCCGGTGCGGGCGGGCCCGGGCCGCGCGTCGGCCCGGCGGACACGCGCGTCGGCGAGGTGCTGGCCGTGGTCGACGCGATGGCGAGCCCCGGCGACGCCACGTCCTACTACCTCGTGCACCCCGACGGCCTCGAGCCCGTGGGCCAGACCGAGGCGAGCCTGCTCGTCACCACGCCCGCCAACGACGCCGCGTACGACGGCAACCCCGCGCCGGTGCGCGTACGCGCGGCCGACGTCGCTTCGGTGCGCAAGGTGACGCCGTCGCGTTCCGGCGGCGCCGATCCCGCCGCGTACCCGGACCGCATCCCGGGCAAGGCGCCGGTCACCGGCTCGTCGGTGACGCTGTGCGCGCAGGGCGGCGAAGTGCTCGTCTCCGCCGCGGTGCCGGTGCCGCCGGGCGGGCGCGCGCTACCGGTCACCAGCCACCGCGACGCGCGCGTGGCCGACGAGGTGTACGTGCCGCCTTCGGGCGGTGCTCTGGTGTCCGACAGCGGTTCCGGTACGACCTACCTGGTCACGGACGCGGGGCGAAAATATCCGGTCGCGACCGCCCCGGCGCTCGCTTCGCTCGGTTACGGTTCCGTGGCCGGGCAAGCGCTTCCGAGCGGTCTTCTGGCACTGGTGCCGACGGGTCCGGCGCTCGATCCGGCCACGGCCGGGCAGCCGGCACCGTCGGGTGGAACGGGGTGAGCGAGTCGGTGCACATGACAGAGGAACGGCCCAGCGCGGGGGAGACGGAGTCCGCGCGGATCCGGGTGGCGGTGATCGAGGACCACCCGCTGTACCGCCGGTCGGTGGAGCGCGTGCTCGCCGAGGCGGCGGACGTCGAACTGGGCGCGGTGGTGGATTCCGTGGCCCGCTTCCACGTCGAACGGCAGGCGCCGGGTTCGGTGGTGCTGCTCGACCTGGGGCTGCCGGGCGTCGCGGGCGCGGCCGCGGTGCTGGAGGTCTGCGAGCTCGGTCACCACGTGCTCGTGGTCTCCGCGCAGGCCGAATCGGAGCAGGTGCTGGCCGCGATCTCGGCCGGGGCCAAGGGTTTCCTGTCCAAGGACGTCGACGTCGACGAGCTGCTGATCGCGATCCGCGCCGTCGCCGAGGGTGGTTCGTACGTGTCGGCGGTGGTCGCCGGGATGATCATCAAGGACAACACCGAGCGGCCGGTCGCGCGGCCGGAGATGGAGCTCTCGCCGCGCGAGGAGCAGGTGCTGCGCCTGGTCGCGGCCGGCGAGCGGGACATCGACATCGCCCGCATCCTCGACATCGGCGTCCGCACGGTGCGCGGTTACCTCGACCGCATCCGCGACAAAACGGGCGAACGCCGCCGCCCGGGGCTGGTCAAGGAGGCCATCCGCCGGGGCCTCGTGGGCGGGTCCTGACATGACCACGGCCGGGGGCCCGATCCACGTCGGGGTGATCGAAGACCACCCGCTCTACCGCGACGCCGTCGCCCGCGTGCTCACCGAAGCCCCCGACATCGAACTCGGCGCCGTCGCCGACTCCGTCGCCCGCTTCGCCGTGCAGGACCAGCCCCCGGGCAGCGTCGTCGTCCTCGACCTCAAGCTCCGCGGCGTCCAGGACGCGGCCGCCGTCCTGGAGGTGGGCCACCTGGGCCACAAGGTCCTCGTGGTCTCCGCCCACGCCGAACAACCGGAAGTCCTCGGCGCCATGCAAGCGGGCGCCAAGGGCTTCCTCTCCAAGGACGTCGACGGCGACGAGCTGCTACGCGCCATCCGCACCATCGCCCAGGACAACGCCTACGTCTCACCCACCCTGGCCGGCATGATCATCCAGGACACCGACGACCGCCACGCGGGCCCCAAGATCATCCTGTCGGAACGCGAAAAGCAGGTCCTGCGCCTCGTCGCCGCCGGCGAACGCGACGTGGACGTCGCCGAAATCCTCAACATCAGCGTCCGCACCGTCCGCTCCTACCTGGACCGCATCCGCGACAAAACCGGCGAACGCCGCCGCGCGGGCTTCGTCCGGGTCGCCATCCGCGAGGGCCTGCTCCGCTGACGAAGTCGCCGCCCACCCCGATCAGGCGGCGTTGATCAACGCGAGGTCCCTGGGGACGAGCGAGTTCGACCGCAGCAGCTCTTCGAGCAGGTTGTGGTTCAGCTGCGCCCCGACGGGCTCTCCGACCTCTTCTCCGGTGAGCCCGGCGATTCCGGACCGGGACAGCCTCGTCCGGACCTGCGCGACCCGGTGTTCGACGCGCTTCGCCGTCCAGCCGGCCGCCGGTTGCAGTTCGGCCAGGACCTCGGTCACCTCGCGCCACGACAGCGGCCGGGCCGCGGGGTGCTGCTCCAGGTACTGCCGCCCGAGCGCGGTCAGCACGAGACGTTCTTCGTCGCTCAGAGGCCAGGTCAACGGCGGCCGGGTGACTTCGTCCCGGGCCAGCGGGTGCTCGCGCTCGCGGCCCGCGATGTGGATCTCGAGCAGGTGCTGCCGCTCGCCGGTGCGGATCAGCACCTGGGTGTAACCGTCCGCCAGCGGGAACGGCCCGTCACCGGGGTTGAGCGGGTGGTGTGAGATCCGGATCGGCAGTCGCCCGGTGTTCCGGAGCTGCCACCGGCCGTCTTCGTACGTCAACGTCCCTTGGCGCCGGCTGACGCGCGGATCGTCTTCGCCGAGCACGAGGTGGACCGCGGCGTGCCCGCGGCCGAACACGATCTGCCGCCCCTCGCCAGGACCGCTGGAGAGGCCACCGCTCTGGCCGAGGACGAAGATCGTCCCAGGTGCGGAGGCGGGCACGCCGTGGGCGAGGGTCGAGTGCGACGCCGGGAGCGCGACACCACCCACCGCCGCTCGCGTCGGCGCCGTGCCGGCATCGGCCGCCGGGTCGTCCCGGTCCTTCTCGAGTTCTTCCAACGCCCGGCGCGCGCCCGTGACGTGGTGGCGATCCGCCGTCTGCAGCCAGTAGGCGGCCCGGTCGAGGTTGCCGCGCGCCCGCAGGTCGAGCCCGAGTGCGTACGCCTCGTGGCCGAGTTCGGCCGCGTCCGCCTGCAGCGACAGCCCCGCGACGTCATGCGGGGCCAGGCGGTCCAGGTGCGCCATGACCGCGTCGAAACCCTCGTCGAGGTCGGGTTCGGTCGCTTCGGACCCAGCAGCCGGCTCGTCGTGTCGGTTCATCCGCGGTCCTCCCGCCGGTATGCCTCGAGAACGGTCATCGTGCGCAGCGCCTCCAGCCCTCTCGTGCGGAGCGACTTCACCGTGGTGGCGGCGATGCCCATGAGCGTCGCGGTCTGGTCGATCTTGAGGTCGTCGACGTAGTGCAGGTGCAGTGCCTCGCGCTGCCGGGCCGGGAGAACCGCCAGCGCGCGCTCGAGATCCATCCTGACCGTGGTGTTCACCGCGACCTCGGGGCTCGACCGCAGTGATTCCGCCAGCAGCGTCAGGCTTTCGTCGCGCACGGCGTTCTCCCGTAGCCGGCCGCGGCGCCGCCGGTAATCGGCGATCTTGATGCGCGCGATCGGGAACAGCACGTTGGCCGCGTGCTCGTCCGTCACCGCGGCTCGGGAGTATTTGGCGAAGAACACCAGCCAGACCTCCTGGCACACGTCCTCCGCGTCGACCGGCGCCACCCGGCGGCCCACGAACTTGAGCACCACCCCGTGGTGCTGGTGGTAGAAGCGGCGCAACCGCTTCTGCAGATCTTCCGGATGATCGTCTTCGGCGTCACCGCTTCCCCCAGGTGTCACCGCTCCCGAAGACCCCCGTTGCGACGGTCGAGCCGAACCGCCGTCGCCTGAGCGGGCGCCACGTCGACGAACCACCCGTTCTCACGCGTCCACTGCCCCGCTCGCACCGCCGCCCCGGCCACGGAGGACTCGACCGCCGCGGTCATCGCCCGTCGCTGGTGCCGGGCGAGGGCGACCCGGCCCCAGACGCGCACACCGATCGTTGCCAGGCCGAGCAGCCCCGAGACCACTGCCGCCACCGCCCCGGGACTCACCGCCTCGAGCACAGCGACCACCACCTTTTGCCGTAGGAGAACCGTCGTACCCACTAGATCGTTCGAGACGGGAAAAACGGATGCGCTCGATCGGGTAATCGGTGATTCCTCAACGCGGTCCGGACGACCGGCGGTTCCGGGTGCCGCTGACCCCGGGGGACGGCCGGGTGCTCACAACCGCCGGTTGGCCAACGCCCCCGTCGCCACTCGAGCCTTCCCCGAAACCGCCGGATCCACCTCCACCACAACCATCTCCGGCGCCGCCCCCAGCTCCACCAGCACGTGCCCGAACCCATCAGCCACCACCGAATGCCCGATCCCCGTCGGCGCCTTCGGATTCACCTGCACACCGGTAGCCGCCGGATCAGCCTGCCCGCACCCCACAACCCAGCACCCGGAATCCAACGCCCGCGCCCGCACCAGCACCCGCCACTGGTCCAGCTTCCCCTCACCAGCCCCCCACGACGTCGGCATCAGCACCACGTCCGCCCCGTCATCCGCCAGCCGCCGGAACAGCTCCGGGAACCGCACGTCGTAACACGTCGCCACCCCGAACACGGTCCCCTCGACTTCGAAGGTCACCGGACGGTCCCCCGGCGCCACCGTGTCCGACTCCGCGAACCCGAACGCGTCGTACAGGTGGATCTTGTCGTACCCCGTCGACACCCCGAGGCCGGTGATCAGCAACGTGTTCCGCACCCGGCCGTCGTCGGCCGGTGTGAACATGCCCGCCACCACCAGCACCCCGTGCTCGTCCGCGATCGCCGACACCGCCGAGGCCCACGGGCCGTCCAGGGGCTGCGCGACCGGCGCGAGCGGCCGCCCGAACCGCGCCATCGTCGCCTCGGGGAAGACCACGATGCGGGCCCCGTCCGCGGCCGCGGCTTCGACGCCGGCGCGAACGAGTTTCAGGTTCTCCTCCGCATCGTCGCCCGAGTTGAGCTGGCACAACGCGATCCGCGGCACGGCGTCCTCCCTCATCGTGGGACAGCAGGTCATCACCGAGTATCCCTGCCGGGGCGTGCGGAGCCACCTCGTACCCTGGTGACCATGCTGAACCGCACCGACCTGCGTGGGCAGGTCCCGACCGTCGCCGAACTGCGAGCCGCGCTGCCGCGCGCCGAATACGACGTGGACGCGGCCCTGCATCACGTTCGGCCGGTGGTCGAGGCGGTTCGCGACCGCGGGGTGGCCGCGGTGCTCGAGTACACCGAGCAGTTCGACAAGGTCCGCCCGCAGTCCGTGCGCGTGCCCGCGGCGGAGCTGACGAAGGCCCTCGACGCCCTCGACCCGCAGGTCCGCGCCGCGCTCGAGGAGTCGATCGCGCGCGCCCGCAAGGTGCACGCCGACCAGCGCCGCCAGGACGTGACCACGCAGGTGGTCCCCGGTGGCACGGTCACGGAGCGCTGGGTGCCGGTGGACCGCGTCGGGCTGTACGCGCCGGGCGGGCTGGCGGTGTACCCGTCGACTGTGGTCATGAACGTGGTGCCGGCGCAGCTCGCGGGCGTCCGCTCGCTGGTGGTCTGCTCGCCGCCGCAGGTGGCGTTCGGCGGCCTGCCGCACCCGACGATCCTCGCGGCCGCCGCGCTGCTGGGTGTCGACGAGGTGTGGGCCGTCGGCGGGGCGCAGGCCGTGGCGCTGCTCGCGTACGGCGGCACGGACACCGATGGCGCCGAGCTCACGCCCGTGGACATCGTCACCGGGCCGGGCAACATCTACCTCACCGCCGCGAAGCGCCTGGTCCGCGGCGTGATCGGCATCGACTCCGAGGCCGGGCCCACGGAGATCGCGATCCTCGCCGACGAGACGGCCGACCCGGTCCACGTGGCGGCCGACCTCATCAGCCAGGCCGAACACGACCCGCTCGCGGCCAGCGTGCTCGTGACCACGTCCGAGGAGCTCGCCGACGCCGTCGAGAAGGAGCTCACCGGGCGCGTCGCCGCGACGAAGCACTCGGAGCGCGTGACGCAGGCGCTGAGCGGAACGCAGTCGGGCGTCATCCTGGTGTCCACTGTGGACGATGGACTCCGGGTCGTGGACGCCTACGCCGCCGAGCACCTCGAGATCCAGACGGCCAACGCCCGGGAGGTCGCAGCGCGCGTGCGCAACGCCGGGGCGGTGTTCGTCGGGGCGTACGCGCCGGTCTCGCTCGGCGACTACTGCGCCGGCTCCAACCACGTGCTGCCCACCGGCGGCTTCGCCCGGCACTCGTCGGGCCTGTCGGTGCAAAGCTTCCTCAAGGGCGTGCACGTCGTCGACTACAGCCAGGACGCGCTGCGCGAGGTCGCCGGCCGCGTCGTCGCGCTGGCCGACGCCGAGGACCTGCCCGCCCACGGCGAAGCCGTGACCGCCCGATTCGCGGGGGAGACCCGATGACCGACCAGGCCGTGCCGGGCGCCGAGGTGACGCTCGACGCCCTGCCGCTGCGCGAGGATCTGCGCGGCAAGAGCCCCTACGGCGCGCCGCAGCTCGACGTGCCCGTGCGGCTCAACACCAACGAGAACCCGTACCCGCCGCCGCCCGAGCTCGTGGCTGACGTGGCGGAAGCCGTGCGCACCGAAGCCGCTTCGCTGCACCGCTACCCGGACCGCGACGCCGTCGCGCTGCGCACGGACCTCGCCGACTACCTCACGGTGTCGACGCGGGTCGTGCTGTCCGAGGCGAACGTGTGGGCGGCCAACGGGTCCAACGAGATCCTGCAGCAGATCCTGCAGGCGTTCGGCGGGCCGGGGCGCAGCGCGCTCGGCTTCGAGCCGTCGTACTCGATGCACCCGATCATCTCCTCCGGCACGCGCACGGACTGGGTGCCGGTGCCGCGCCGGCCCGACTTCACGCTCGACACCGCGCGCGCCGCCGAGCTGGTGGCCGAGCGGCGCCCCGATGTCGTGTTCGTGACCAGCCCGAACAACCCGACCGGCGGATCGATCCCGTTCGACCAGCTGCGCGGGATCCTCGACGCCGCGCCGGGCATCGTCGTGGTGGACGAGGCGTACGCGGAGTTCTCGTCGCAGCCCAGCGCGGTCGGGCTGATCGAGGAGTACCCGGCGAAGCTGATCGTGTCGCGCACGATGAGCAAGGCGTTCGCCTTCGCGGGCGGCCGGCTCGGGTACCTCGCGGCCGCCCCGGCGATCGTCGACGCGCTGCAGCTCGTGCGGCTGCCGTACCACCTGTCCAAGCTCACCCAGGCCGCCGCGCGCGCCGCGCTGCGCCACGCCGACGCGACGCTCGGCACCGTGCAGAAGCTCGCCGCCGAACGCGACCGCGTCGTGGAAGCCCTGCTGGGGCTGGGTTTCACGCCCGTGCCGAGCGACGCGAACTTCGTCCTCTTCGGACGGTTCGCCGACGCGAAGGCCACCTGGCAGTCCTATCTGGACAACGGCGTCCTGATCCGCGACGTCGGCATCGAAGGCCACCTGCGCGTGACCATCGGCACCCCGGAAGAGAACGACGCCTTCCTCGAGGCCAGTAAGGAAGTACCGCGATGACTCGCATCGGCAAGGTGGAGCGCACGACCAAGGAGTCGTCGATCCTGGTCCAGCTGGACCTCGACGGCACGGGCCAGGTCGACATCTCCACGGGCGTCCCGTTCTACGACCACATGCTCACGGCGTTCGGCGTGCACGGCTCGCTGGACCTCAAGGTCGAAGCCACGGGCGACATCCACATCGACGCCCACCACACCGTCGAGGACACCGCCATCGTCCTGGGCCAGGCGCTGCGCCAGGCCCTCGGCGACAAGAGCGGCATCCGCCGCTTCGGCGACGCCTGGATCCCCATGGACGAGACGCTCGCCCACGCCGCCATCGACGTTTCGGGCCGTCCGTACTGCGTCCACGTCGGCGAGCCTGAGCAGTTCAACACCTTCACGATCGGCAGCAACTACCCGTTCGTCCTGACGCGCCACGTGTTCGACTCCCTGTCGTTCCACGCGCAGATCGCGCTGCACGTCCGCGTGATCCACGGCCGTGACCCCCACCACATCGCCGAGGCGGAATACAAGGCCGTCGCGCGCGCCCTCCGCGCCGCGACCGAGCCCGACCCGCGGGCGGGCGGCATCCCGTCGACGAAGGGCGTGCTCTAGCCGCCGGGCTCGTGCCGGGGGAGGTGTTGTTGCTCCTCCGGCACAGTGTCGGGTTTCTGGCTTCGTGGCCGGTTCGGCGGTAGCGGTCGGCCTCTCGCTGCCGTGTGCCGCGCTGTGTTGCACCGGCGTCGGCTGCGTTCGTTCCGGTGCATCGCGTGCTTCGTGGCGCTGCGCCAAGCTGTGTCGCGCTGGCATCGCCCGGCGCTGGGAAGACGCCCCACCTGCGGTCGCTGGAAGAGAGCCGTCCCCCGCGCCGCGACCGAGCCCGACCCGCGCGCCTCCGGTATCCCGTCGACGAAGGGCGTGCTCTAGACGCCGAACACCGCGCGCGGCGTGGCGTACGCGACGGGGCCCGGGAAGTGGGTCGCGGCTTGGGTGACGGCGTCGCGCGGGGTGACGGTGTGGCTCATGTGCGTGAGGACGAGCCGGGCGGCGCCCGCGGCGGCGCGGCCGGCCTCGGCGGGCGTGAGGTGCACTGTGGACGGTTCCGAGCCGTCGGCTTCGCACAGGAACAGGTCCGCGCCGTCGGCCAGGCGGGTCAGCGCCGGGCAGGGGCCGGTGTCGCCCGAGTAGGCCAGGGTGCGGCGGCCGTCGGTGATGCGGAGGCCGAACGCGGGGAAGCCGTGGTCCACGGCCACCGACGTGAGGCGCAGGTCGCCGACACGGGCGCGGTGGCCGTCGTGCAGTTCGTGCACCGCGAAGGCCTGCTCGATGGGCGCGCGGCCGGTGTTCGACAGGAACGCCGAGATCCGCGCGGCCGTGCCCGGTGGACCGTACAGCGGGATGGGCGGGCGCGGCCGCAGGTCGGCGAACAGCAGGGCGTACACGGCGGGTAGCAGGTCGGCCACGTGATCGGCGTGCAGGTGCGAGACCCACACGGCGTCGAGCTCGTCGGGGCTCGTGTGCTCCTGCAGGGCGGCGAGGGTGCCGGGACCGGCGTCGACCCAGATCTTGCTGGTGCCGTGTCTGACCAGGTAGCCGGAGCACGGGTTGCCCGGGCGGGGGTACGGGGTGGCGTTGCCCAGTACCGTCAGGGTGAAGGCCATGTGGCACGCTAACCCTCGTGAGCAAAGAGGTGATCGCCGTCCTGCTGCTGGCCCTCGGCGGCTTCCTGGCCGGCGGCGTGTACTCGACGTGGAAGACCGCCAAGTTCATCGCCGTCGTCCTCGGTCTCGCGGCGGTGCTGGCGATCGGCGGCGCCGTCGTCTGGCTCGTCAGCTGAACCGGACGACGGCACCTTCCCTCACACCCGGGCCGGTTCGCGTTCGTCCAGGGCCTTCTTGAGCCCTTCGCCCTCGACGTCCACGTTCGGCAGCACCTTGTGCAGCTTGCGCGGCAGCCACCACGCGCCGCGCCCGAGCAGTGACATCACCGCCGGCACGATCGTCATCCGGATCACGAACGCGTCGACCAGCACGCCGAAGGCCAGCGCGAACCCGATCGACTGGATCAGCGTCGACTCCGCCAGCACGAAGCCCGCGAACACGCTGATCATGATCAGCGCCGCCGCCGTCACCACCCGCGAACCGTGCCGGAAGCCGGTGACCATGGCCTCCTGCGGATCGGCGCCGTGCACGTGCTCTTCGCGCATCCGCGTCACCAGGAACACCTGGTAGTCCATCGCGAGTCCGAAGAGGACACCGATGAGCAGGATCGGCAGCATGCTCATGATCGGTCCGGTCGACTCGACGCCGAGCAGCTCGGTGAGCCAGCCCCACTGGAAGACCGCGACCACGGCGCCGAACGTCGCGACCACCGAGCCGAGGAACCCGAGCGTCGCCTTGAGCGGCACCACGATCGAGCGGAACACCAGCATCAGCAGGATGAACGCGAGCCCGACGATCAGCGCGAGGTAGGGCAGCATCGCGTCGGACAGCTTCTCGGACACGTCGATGTTCGCGGCCGTCTGACCGGTGACGGCGAGGCTCGCCCCGGTCGTCTCGTGCAACGGCCCGGACTGCGCGCGGATCGCCGACACGAGGTGCTCGGTCTGCTCGCTGCTCGGGCCGCTCTTCGGGATCACGGTCAGCAGCGCGGTGTCGCCCGCGGCGTTGACGCGCGGCGGCGTGACGGCCGCGACGTCCGGCAGCGTGCTGATCCCCGCGACAGCCTGCTTGAGGCCCTCGGGATCGTGGTTCGCGCCGGTGTCGACCACCACGAGCAGCGGGCCGTTGGCGCCGGCCCCGAAGCTCCGGCTCACGAGGTCGTAGGCCTTGCGCTGCGTCGAATCCGGCGCCGCCGTGCTGTCGTTGGGCAGGCCGAGCTGCATGCTCAGCGCCGGGAGCGCGACGACGATCAGCCCGGCCAGCGCGGTCAGCAGCACGGGCCCGCGGTGGCGGGCCACGAACCGCGCCCAGCGCTCGCCGTGCGACTGCTCGACGGGCTTGCGGCGCAAGCGGATGCGGTTGCTGAGCACTCGCGTCCCGGCGAAGCCGAGCACGGCCGGCAGCAGCGTGAGGGCGATGAGCACGGCGATCGCGACGGTCGCGGCCGCGGCGAGGCCCATCTGGCCGAGGAACGGGATGCCGACGACGGTGAGCCCGGCCAGCGCGATGATCACGGTGAGACCGGCGAACACCACGGCGGACCCGGCCGTGCCCGCCGCGCGCCCGGCGGCTTCCTCCGGCTCCCGGCCCAGGCTGAGTTCATGCCGGTAGCGGGAGACGATGAACAACGCGTAGTCGATGCCGACGGCGAGCCCGATCATCAGCGCGAGCACCGGGGTGTTGGAGTTCAATTCGAGCCCGGCCGACGCGAAGTAGATGCCCGCCATGCCGATGCCGACGCCGACGAGCGCGGTCAGCAGCGGGATGCCCGCGGCCAGCAGGGAGCCGAACGTGATGATCAGCACGACGGCCGCCACGGCCACGCCGAGGCCCTCGGTCGCGCCGGTTTCGGGGATCGCCTGCACCGCGTCGCCGCCGAACTCGACCTCGAACCCGCTCTGTTCGGCGGCGGCACCGCTGTCCAGCAGCGCCTGGCGGTCGCTGTCCGTGAGCTCGAAACCCTTGACCTGGTAGCTCACCTGGGCCAGCGCGACGCGGCCGTCGGGTGAGATGGACTTCGCCTGGAACGGGTCGGCGACGTTCGCGACCTTCGGTGCGGTCTTGAGCTTCGCGACCGTCGCCTCGACGGCGGCCTTGCCCGCGGCGTCGGTCACGGTGTGGCCCGGCGGCGCCGCGAGCACGACGCGCGCGGTCGCCCCACCGGCCGCGGCCTGCGGGAACTTCTCCTGGAGCCGGTCGATCGCCTGCTGCGACTCGGTGCCGGGGATCGTCACCGAGTCCGACAGCTGGCCGGACAGCGTGAGCGCCCCGAGGCCGAGCGCCAGCAGCACGGCCGCCCACACGGCCGAGACGAGGGCGCGCCGCCGGAACGACAACCGGCCGAGCCGGTACAGGAATGTCGCCACGAGTGTTTCTCCGTTTCGCCCGGGTAGGGCCTTCCGCACACGAACCAGTGGGGCCGAAGCTAGCCGATCGGCAAGGAGGGTGCCAAGCCGATCGGCAAGTATGTGACTAGCCGCACGGCTAGGGTTTCACTTGTCGATCGGCTAGTAACTCCGTTTGCCGATCGGCAGGTTGTCGCGTACGCTTCCCCCGCTTGACGAGGAGGAACGATGACTACCGCCGTCCCGGCCGAGGACACTCGGACGCGGCTGCTCGGCACCGCGCTGAAGCTGTTCGCCGAACACGGCGTGGAGGGCACGTCGCTGCAGATGATCGCCGACGCGCTCGGGGTCACCAAGGCGGCCGTGTACTACCACTTCAAGACGAAAGCGGAGATCACGGAGGCCGTCGCCGCGCCCGCGATCCGGGAGCTCGACGCTCTCGTGTCCGAAGCCGCCACCCAGCGCCGCCGCGGTGCCCAGGTCGACCACCTGCTCGACGGGTTCGTCGACCTCGTGGTGCGCCACCGCGTGCTCGTCGCGCTGTTCTCCAGCGACCCTGGCATCAACCGCGCCATCGAGAACTCGACGCGCGGCATGGAGGGCTTCAAGAACGCCCTCATCGACATCCTCGCCGGCCCCCACCCCGACATCTCGTCGCGCGTGTCGGCGCTGGTGACCCTCACGGGCCTCGCCATGACGGGCGGCTCGCCGGACATCGCGCACCTCGACGACGAAAGCCTGCGCCGGGAGCTCGTGGACGTCGGCCGCCGGCTCCTCGGCCGCCCGCGGCGGCACTGGGACTGAAGCGCTCGTCAGTCGTCGAGCGCCAGGAACCGCGGCGGGACCTCGGCCGTCAGCCAGACGCCGTTGTCGCTGCGCTGGAATTCGTGACCGGTCAGGGCCAGTTCGCCCGCGGCGACCCGCAGCACCACCGGACGGCCGTGCCGCGCGCCGACCTTGCGGGCGGTTTCGCGGTCGGCCGACAGGTGCACGGCGTGGCGGCGCACGGGGCGCAGGCCCTCGGTGAAGATCACCGGCACGGTCGTGGCCGCCGTGCCGTGGTAGAGCACCGCGGGCGGGGTGCGCACGGCCAGCCCCAGTTCGACCTCGACGCTGTGGCCCTGGTTGGCCCGGATCCGCGTGCCGGTTTCGTCGAACCCGAAGCGCTGCTTGGTGTTGCGCTCCACCACTTCGTCGAGCTCCGCGCGCGTGACGCCGAACCCGTGCTCGCGCAGCGCCGCCAGCAGCACGCCGACGGACACCCAGCCCGCGGGGTCGAGGACGAGCCCCAGCGAACCCGGGTCGTGGCGGAGGTGGCGGGACAGGCGCTTGGAGATGCGCGTCAGGTGGTTCTCGTTCATGTCGCGGACCAGAGACCACAACCCGGGACGGCCGGGCAACTCAGATCCCGCCCTCCGAGACCGGTCGCAGTTTGCTCGCACCCGGTCCGAAGCGGGCCAGTTCGTCATCCGCGTTGTAGAGGCTGCAGCTGCGCAGCGACAGGCACCCGCACCCGACGCAGCCCGTGAGGCGGTCGCGCAGGCGCTGCAGGGCGTCGATGCGGGCGTCGAGTTCGTGCTGCCACTCGCGCGACAGGCGGGCCCAGTCGGCCTTCGTCGGGGCGTGGTCTGCGGGCAGCGTGGCCAGCGCGTTGCTGATGTCCTCCAGCGAGAGGCCCACGCGCTGCGCCGCGCGGATGAACGCGATCCGCCGCAGCACCGAGCGCGGGTACCGGCGCTGGTTGCCCGCCGAGCGCTCCGAGGAGATGAGGCCCTTGTCCTCGTAGAAGCGCAGCGCCGTGTGCGGAACGCCGCTGCGTTCGGCGACCTGCCCGATGCTCAAGTGTTCCGCCAACCTCGTCATTGGTCCAGGTTAGCGCTTGACCTAGACATTGGTCGAGGTTGCACTGTGGTCGCATGACCACCACCGCAACGGGTTACGCTGATCTGCCCCGGCTGATCTCGCTGATGACGGGCGACGACAAACACCAGGCCGCCGCCGAGTCCACAGTGGACGTCATCTGGGTGCTCTACGACCGCGTGCTCGCCATCTCGTCCGAGACCTTCTGCGACCCGGCCCGCGACCGTTTCCTGCTGTCCAAGGGCCACGGCCCGATGGCCTACTACGCCGTCCTGGCGGCCAAGGGATTCCTCGGTGAAGCCGAACTCGCCGACTGGTCGTCCGCGCGCTCGCGCCTCGGCCACCACCCCGACCGCAAACGCGCGCCCGGCGTCGAGATCTCCAGCGGTTCACTCGGCCACGGCCTGCCCATCGCCATCGGTACCGCGCTCGGCGTGCGCGCCCGCGGGTACGCCGGGCGCGTCGTCACGCTCGTCGGCGACGCCGAACTCGACGAGGGCTCCAACTCCGAAGCCATCGTCGTCGGCGCGCGGCTCGGCCTGGCGAACCTGACCACCGTGGTCGTCGACAACCAGTCCTCGACGCATGGCTGGCCCGGTGGCGTCGCCCGGCGTTTCGAGGTCGAAGGCTGGGCCACGCGCACCGTCTCCGGGCGCGACCACGAGGCGCTCTACGAAGCGTTCACCACCGCACACCCGGGGCGCCCGCTCGCCGTGGTCGCCGTCGTCGAACCGAAGGGCTGACGAACATGCTGTCGATGCGCGAAACGTTCCTCGCCACCGCCGAGGAGATCGTGGACGCCGATCCGGACGTCGCGGTCGTGCTGGCCGACATCTCCGCCGCCCAGCTCGCCGCCGCGGCGCGGCGCCACCCGGACCGGGTCGTCAACGTCGGCATCCGCGAGCAGCTGCTCGTGAGCACCGGCGCGGGCCTCGCCCTGGCCGGGCTGCGCCCGATCGTGCACACGTTCTCGGCGTTCCTCGTGGAGCGCGCGTTCGAGCAGATCAAGCTCGACCTGGGCCACCAGGACGCCGGCGCGGTGCTCGTGTCCTACGGCGCGTCCTACGACATGCCCGCCGAGGGCCGCACGCACCAGTCCCCGGGCGACGTCGCGCTCATCGACTCCCTGCCCTGCTGGCAGGTCCACGTGCCCGGCCACCCGGCCGAAGCCCGGCGCCTGCTCCTCGACTCGGTGCCCGGCGACAGCCGCGTGTACCTGCGGCTCTCGGCCGACGAGAACTCCGAACCGCACCTCGGCGTCGGGTTCCAGCGCCTCCGCACCGGCACGCGCGGAGTCGTGCTCGCCGTCGGGCCGGTGCTCGACCGCGTGCTCGCGGCGGCCGGACCGCTCGACGTCACGGTGCTGTACGCGTCGACCATCCGCCCGTTCGACACCGCGGGCCTGCGCGCCGCAGTGGGGGACGTCGCCGACGTCGTGCTCGTCGAGCCGTACCTCAAGGGCACCTCGGCGCACCACGTGAGCGACGCGCTGATCGACGTCCCGCACCGCCTGCTGTCCCTGGGCACGCTGCGCGACACCGAGGTGCGCACCTACGGCACGCGCGCCGACCACGACCTGGCCCACGGGCTCGACGCGGGTTCGATCGCGTTGTCCCTCAAGGACTTCTTCCGGGGGTGAGCGGCGGCCCGCCGGCGCTGGGGGTGCCGGCGGGCCGGATGTCCGAAGTGGCTCAGCGGAACGCGGGGATCCCCGTCACCGCCTGGCCGAGCGACAGTGCGTGCATCTCCTCGGTGCCCTCGTAGGTGAGCACCGTCTCGAGGTTGGCCATGTGCCGCATCACCGGGTACTCGAGCGAAATCCCGTTGGCACCGAGCATCGACCGCGCGGTGCGGGCGACGTCGAGCGCCGAGCGGACGTTCGCGAGCTTGCCGAAGCTCACGTGGTTGTGGTGCAGCGCGCCAGCGTCCTTGAGCCGGCCGATCTGCAGCGCCACCAGGCCCGCGCGGTTCACCTCGACCAGGAGGTCGGCCAGTTTGCGTTGCGTCAGCTGGAAACCGGCGAGCGGCTTGCCGAACTGTTCGCGCGAGAGCGTGTAGTCCAGCGCGGTTTCGTAGCAGGCGCGGGCGGCGCCGACGACCCCGAAGAGGATGCCGTAGCGGGCTTCGTTGAGGCAGGACAGCGGACCGCGCAGGCCACGGACCTCGGGGAACGCCGCGGACTCGGGCAGCCGCACGCCGTCGAGCACCAGCTCGGCGGTGAGCGACGCGCGCAGCGACAGCTTGTGCTTCACCTCGTTGGCGGTGAAGCCCGGCGTCGACGTCGGGACCACGAACCCGCGGATGCCGTCGTCGGTCTGCGCCCACACCACCGCGACGTCGGCGACGGTGCCGTTGGTGATCCACATCTTCGTGCCGGTGAGCACCCAGTCGGAGCCGTCGCGCACGGCGCGGGTGCGCATGCTGCCCGGGTCGCTGCCGGCGTCGGGTTCGGTGAGGCCGAAGCAGCCCAGCGCCTCGCCGGCGGCCATCTTCGGCAGCCACTCCCGGCGGTGCTCTTCGCTGCCCCAGCGGTGGATCGCGAACATCGCGAGCGAGCCCTGCACCGAGACGAAGCTGCGCAGCCCCGAGTCGACGGCCTCCAGCTCGCGGCACGCGACGCCGTAGGCCACCGCGCTCGTGCCGGCGCAGCCGTAGCCCTCGAGGTGCATGCCCAGCAGGCCGAGCTGGCCGAAGCCCTTCGCGAGCTCACGCGCGGGCAGTGAACCCGACTCGTACCAGCCGGCGACGTTGTCGAGGAGCTGGTCGCGCGCGTAGTCGCGCACGGCGTCCCGGATGGCCCGTTCCTCCTCGGACAGGCCCGCGTCGAGGTCGAGGAAGTCGTGTGGGTCCGGGGTCGTGCTCATCGGCTGCTCCTACTGGCTCGCGGCGATGCGGTGCCAGCAGGAAATCACAGATGACGCCCGTACCACCTCGTGGGATTCATCACGTTCATTTTGCGAGCGTCACGAGAGCGACATGAGTCAACCTCGGCCCGCGATGGTTGCAGGGGAATCGCCAGGTCCGTGAACTGCGGAAACGGGACGCTGTTGATGTCGTCACGCCACGCGTCGAACATTTGGCGGAGGAGGTCCGACTCGGACATCTCTTCCTCTTCTGGGGGTCCGGGGGCACCGGCGGTGCCTCAGCCGAACGGGTGAATACCCCAACGGACCTCGGGTGAAACGGGGTCGCGTGCAAAAATTCGCGGGCCGCCGCCAAGGTCACGTTCGCGAAGGAGCGAACCATGCGTCTGTTGACGACGGCGGCGAAAGCGCTCGCCATTTCCGCGGCTGCCGTGCTGGGCTGCGCGAGCCTCGCGTCGGCCTCGCCCGCCGGCTGGCGGGTGATCGGGAAGACCTCGGTCGCCAACTCGATCAGCGGTGAGGGCATCACCACGCTGCGGCTGCCGGGCCGGGCCCCGCAGACCGTCTACCGCAACGGCACCACCATCCCGCAGGCGCTGAAGGACGAGGGCTGGGGCCACGTCGGCGACCCGGACTCGCTGCGCGGCTACACGTTCGACGTCTACCAGGACACCGTCACGAACCCGCCGACGTCGAAGATGTACCTGGTCACCGCACCGTCGGGAGAGACGACGGAGTTCGTGCACCCGCTGCGGGCCGATGAGCCCGCGGCCAACGCCAACGCGCAGGTCGCGGTGACCCCGGACGGCCAGTGGCTCGTCTCGGGCGCGCTGGGTGATGCGACGGAGCTGTACGTCTCTCCGACGCCGTTCCTCAACCGCCGTGCCCCGCGCGTGGCGGGCGACCTGCCGCTCGCGGCGCGCATCCACCTCGACCACCCCGTCCGGTCGGCCCAGGGCTGCGACTTCGTGTCCCCGGCCCGGCTGCTGTGCGCGACGTCGGACTCCGCCAACGACCTGTACCCGACGAGCTACCAGCTCCTGCAGGTCGACCTGCCGCACGCGGTGACCGGGCACGACGTCACGGCGCACGTGACCGAGCTCGGGCAGCTGCCCCTGTCGAGCACCTGCACCGGCGCGTTCACGCCCGAGGGCGTGGACTACGACGCGCCCACGGGGACCTTGCGCGTGGAGGTCGTGCCGCCGGCGCCGTGCAACACCGTGACGGACGTCTACTCGTTGCGCCGCCGCTGACGTGCGCTCCCGCCCCGGGACTAGGCTTGTGGTGTGTCTCGTGTGGTGATCCTCGACTACGGTTCCGGCAACCTCCGCTCCGCCGAACGCGCCGTCGCGCGCGCGGGCGCCGAGGTGGAGGTCACCGCCGACCCGCATGCCGCGGTCGAGGCCGACGGGCTGGTCGTGCCCGGGGTGGGGGCGTTCTCCGCGTGCATGGCGGGGCTGCTCGACGTGAAGGGGCACCGCATCATCGGCAAGCGCCTCGCCGGCGGCCGTCCCGTGCTGGGCATCTGCGTGGGCATGCAGATCCTCTTCGCGCGCGGTGTCGAGCACGGCGAGGAGACCGAGGGCACGGGCGAGTGGCCCGGCACGGTCGAGCAGCTGCAGGCCGACGTGCTGCCCCACATGGGCTGGAACACCGTCCGCGCGCCGGTGGACTCGCAGCTGTTCGCCGGGATCGATCCCGCCGAGCGGTTCTACTTCGTGCACTCCTACGCCGCGCGCAAGTGGGAGCTGGAGTCGGGCCTGCCCGGGCGGCAGCCGAAGGTCACGTGGGCCAACCACGGCGAGGACTTCGTGGCCGCCGTGGAGAACGGCCCGCTGTGGGCCACGCAGTTCCACCCGGAGAAGTCGGGTGACGCGGGCGCGAAGCTGCTGCGCAACTGGCTCGACACCCTGTAGCTTCCTTCGCGTTTTGGCGGCTCTAGGCTGTCGCGGTGACTTTCACGCTGTTTCCCGCAGTTGATGTGGCCGATGGTCAGGCCGTGCGCCTCGTGCAGGGCGAGGCCGGCACCGAGACGTCCTACGGCAGCCCGCTGGACGCGGCGCTCGCCTGGCAGCGCGACGGCGCCGAGTGGATCCACCTCGTAGACCTCGACGCGGCCTTCGGCAAGGGCTCGAACCGCGCCCTCCTCGCGGAGGTGATCGGCCGGCTCGACGTGCAGGTCGAACTCTCCGGCGGCATCCGCGACGACGCCTCGCTGGAAGCCGCCCTCGGCACGGGCGCCCGCCGCGTGAACCTCGGGACGGCGGCCCTCGAAGACCCCGAGTGGACGGCCAAGGTCGTCTCGTCGTACGGCGACCGCGTGGCGATCGGCCTGGACGTGCGGATCACCGCCGCCGGCCACCGCGTCGCCGCGCGCGGCTGGACCTCCGACGGCGGGGACCTGTGGGAGGTGCTGGAGCGCCTGGACCGCGACGGCGCCGCACGCTACGTCGTGACGGACGTCAGCAAGGACGGGACGCTGCGCGGGCCGAACCTGGACCTGCTGCGGGAAGTGACGGCCCGCACGGACGCACCGGTGATCGCCTCCGGCGGGGTGTCCAGTGTGGATGACCTCCGGGCCCTGGCCGGGCTGGCTTGCGACGGTGTCGAAGGTGCGATCGTGGGGAAGGCGTTGTACGCCGGGGCGTTCACGTTGCCGGAGGCGTTGGCCGCGGTTCGCTGATTCTGCGGTGTGGGGGCGGCTCGTTGTTGGCCGGGCGGCTCGTCGCGCGGGGCGCGACGTTGCGCCTGGGGTGGTGCGTGGGGGCACCCCGATCTTTGATTGTGACGACGGTCTGGATCACCTTGTCAAGGCTGGGAAGCGTGCCTTGACAAGGTGATCCAGACCGCGTGAAGAGCGGGGATCGAGGTGCAGGGCCGGGTCTGGGTGCTGGGGTGCCTGGCGTAGATCGGCCGCGGTGGGCGCGTGGGTTGGTTCTGGGGCCTGGTTGCGTAGGCGTCGCCGGCTGGGCGTGGGGAAGTGCGAGGTTTGGGGTCGGGCTGGCTTCGGTGTTCTTGTGCCAGACCCCAGAACTCACCAGACAAACCCCCGCCCTCCCAAGGGGGGCGTCCCTTGTCCATTCTATCGGCCACCACCGACGAAAACGTCTCCAAGCGAGGTCGGAGGCGAACCTGTCCACAACTCGGCAACCCTGTGGACAACCGTGTTCGGGGGCCCGCTACCGCGCGCCGACACGGCCAGCTGACATCGCCCCAAGCCCAAGCCCAAGCCCAAGCCCAAGCCCAAGCCCAAGCCCAAGCCCAAGCCCAAGCCCAAGCCCAAGCCCAAGCCCAAGCCCAAGCCCAAGCCAGCGCCTCCCGAACGCGCCGCGCCTCTCCGCCTAATCCGAGGCCTTCTCCTCCACCTTGATCGCGATCCCGATCGTCCGCTGAGCACCCCGCAAGCGGCTGAAGAACATGGTCACCCGGCCGACCACACCGTACTGGCGGGCGATCGCCTTGCGGACGCGGTCGCTGGCGGCGTCGTCGAGGAGGCGGGCGGTGCCGGTCGCGGTGGGGCCGTGGGTGCGGCCGCGGAAGTCGCTCGGCTGGATCTCGACGCGGCCGCTGTTGCGGATGCGTTTGACCTTGCCCGCGTGGCGTTCGGACGACACCACGAGTTCGTCGCCGTCGCGGGTGAACCAGACGGGGGTGGGCACGGCGCGGCCGTCGCGGCGGAAGGTGGTGAGGACGACGTACTTCTCGGCTGCGAGGCGGTCCAGTTCCGTCGGCACGTGTCCACAGTAGTCCGGGTCAGGCCCCGCCGAGCCAGTCGTAGTCCGGGGCCGGGTCGAGGACCACGCCGTCGGCGACGGCGAGCAGGTCGGCGCGCGGCAGCTTGCCCGAGACGGTGAGCCAGCGGCCCGACGGCAACCGCACGGTCACCAGGTCGGGCAGCGCGGCGCCGGGTACGCCGCGGATCGTGGCCGGGACCGAGCCGCCCAGGCCGGGGGAGGCGGGGCCGACCGTGGCCTGCACCGACGACGCCGGGGCGCGCGCCTCGAGCGTCGTGGTGCCGTCGGCGGGGGTGGCACCGCTGACGGTGGTCGCGGCTTCGCGCAGGCCGTCGGGCAGGGGGCCGAAGCGGGCTTCCCCGCGGATCGGGGTGGGCTCGGAAGCCGTCACGTCCTCGGCGATGCGCTGGGCGACCTCGCGCGCGCCGGGCACGGCGTCGACCTCGGCGCGCAGCACGTGGGTGTCGTCGGGGGACCAGGTCAGGACCGCGGACGTCGCCGAGCCCGTGACCATCGCGACGCGCCCGTGCACCACGATCTGGTCGCGCAGCGCGGCGATGCGCAGGGCCGTCGCGGACCAGTCGGGGTCCGCCGTCGAAAAGGCCGACAGCTCGATGCGGCTCGGCCCGGCGAACCAGCGGCGCACCTGCGGCGTCGTGCCCGGCCCGGCCGAGCGGTACTGCTCGGTGAACCCGTCGGGCAGCCAGCCGGGCGCATAACCGAGCACCGGGCGGCTCGCCGCGGCGGTGACCTGCTCGTCGGGCACCGAACCCACCACGACCGACACCCCGACCGTCGCCACGACCACGGCGGCGGCCACCGCGGCCAGCGCCAGCCGCGCCCGGCGCCGGCGCGACTGCCGCGCCCTCACGAGCGCGTTGCGGACCTCGTGGCCGTCGGGAGCGCGTTCGGCCAGCCGCTCGAGGCTGTCGCGCAGCAGCGTCTCGGTGTCGTGCTCGGGCTGGCTCATTCTCCGGCTCCGGTGGTCAGGGCGGTGGGCAAGGGGCGCACGGCGGCGCGCAGCGTGGCCAGTCCGCGCGAGATCTGGCTGCGCACGGTCGAGGTGCCGCAGCGCAGGACCTCGGCGATCTCCTCGTCGGAGTAGCTCTCGTAGTAGCGCAGTACGAGCGCCGCGCGCTGCTTGCGCGGCAGCGTCGCGAGGCGGGCCAGCATCTCGTCCCGCTCGTCGTAGGCCGTCGACGGGTCGGCTTCCGGCGGGCTGATCGCGTCGAGCACCTCGTGGCTCGACGGGACCACGCGCCGGATCGCGCGCCGCCGCCAGGACAGGTACTCGTTGGTGACCATCCGCCGCACGTACGTGGGCGCCGACTCGATCTTCGCCCAGCGTTCCTGGGCGCGCAGCAGCACGTCCTGCACGATGTCCTGCGCCAGGTGCGGATCGTCGGTCAGGACGGTCGCGTAGCGCAGGAGCCCGTCGAGACGCTCCGCCACGAACTCGTCGAAGCTGGTGGTCACGTTCCTCAGACGCGCGACCACGCCGTTTTGATGCATCGCGAGCCAATTTCAGTTGTGACTAGCCTATGCTGACGCTCGTGGACGGCGAAGTGGGCGAGTGGGTCGAGCGGGTCGCGGCCTTCCTCACGCGCGAGTACGGGCTGCCGCCGATCGCCGGACGGGTGCTCGGCCGGCTCATGACGTGCGACCCGCCGGAGCAGTCGGCCGCGCAGCTCGCCGAGGCGGTCGGCGCGAGCCGCGCGTCGCTGACCACGAACCTGCGGCTGCTCGTCGCCGTGGGGCTGGTCGCCAAACGCGCCGGTCGCGGCGAGCGCACCGCGTACTACCGCGTGGACGACGACGCCTGGCAGCGCGTGATCCGCCGGCGCATCGCCACGCTGGGGTCGTTCCGCGACATCACGCGCGCGGGCGTCGAGCTGCTCGAGCGCGACGGCGGCCGCGCCGCGCGCGTCCGCAGCGCCGACGCGGCGTTCGCGTGGCTGGCCGAAGCCTTTCGAGACGCTGGGGAGCCGGGATGAAAGCAGTGGTGGTGGGCGGCGGGATCGGTGGACTCACGGCGGCGATCGCGTTGCGGCGCACGGGACACGAGGTCGCCGTGCTGGAACGGGCGCCCGAGCCGCGCGAGATCGGTGCGGGCCTGTCGCTGGCGCCGAACGCGTTGCGCGCACTGGAGGCACTCGGCATCGGTGAGCGCGTGCGGAAGCACTCGGCGCCGTCGGAGGTCACGGGGACCCTGCGCACGTCCTCGGGCCGGTACCTGCGGCGGTTCCGGGCCGGCCGCGACGAGCCGCTGGCCGCGTTCCACCGCGCCGAACTGCACGGCGCGCTGCTGGCCGAGCTGCCGGAAAGCGTGCTGCACACGGGAACCGAGGTCACCGATCCGTCCGAAGTGGACGCCGATGTGGTGGTCGCGGCCGACGGTGTGCACAGCGGGCTGCGGCGCCGCCTCTTCCCGGCCGCGCCGGCGCCGGGCTTCCGCTACACGTGCTGGCGCGGCGTCACCGAACCCGGCGCGGCACCGCCGGTGCGCGGCAGCTTCACGATGGGGCGCGGCGCGTACTTCATGATCCACCCGCTGCCCGGGGACCGCTCGTGCTGGGCGCTCGGCGCCGCCGAGGCCACGCCCGGCGTGACTCACCCGGACGAGCACGCCGAGGTGTCCCGTCGCGTCGCCGACTGGCCGGCCGAGCCGCGCGAGCTCGTCGCGGCGACGCGGCCGGAGGCCGTGCTGCACAACGACATCCTCGACCTCGACCCGCTGCCCGCGTTCACCAGCGGCCGCGTCGCGCTGCTCGGTGACGCGGCTCACGCCGTGCCGCCGGACCTCGGGCAGGGCGCCTGCCAGGCGATCGAGGACGCCGTGGTGCTCGCCGCCGCCCTGCGCGACGACTCGGTCGCCGACGCCTTGGCCGCCTACGACTCGGCGCGCCGGCCGCGCGCCGCGTACGTCACGAAGCAGGCGCGCGCGAAGGCCGTGGCCGACACGTCGTCGGCGTGGTGGCTGCACTTCCTGCTGGCCGTGACGGTGCCGGTGATGCCCGCGTCCGTCATCCGCCGCCAGGCGTCGCCGCTGTGGGACTGGACACCGCCTGCGCTCTGACCGGGCGGGCGGACCGTCGCAGGTGGACGGCTACGCTGGTGGCATGGCTGTGGCGGTGAGGGTGATCCCGTGTCTGGACGTCGACGCGGGCCGGGTGGTGAAGGGCGTGAACTTCGCCGACCTGCGCGACGCGGGCGACCCGGTGGAGCTCGCCCGGCTCTACGACGCGGAGGGCGCCGACGAGCTGACCTTCCTCGACGTCACGGCGTCCTCGGGCAACCGCGAGACCACCTTCGACGTGGTCCGCCGCACGGCCGAACAAGTCTTCATCCCGCTGACCGTGGGCGGCGGCGTGCGGTCGAACGACGACGTGAACCGGCTGCTGCGCACGGGTGCGGACAAGGTGAGCATCAACACGGCCGCGATCGCGCGCCCGGAGCTGCTGCGCGAGGCGTCGCGCCGGTTCGGTGCCCAGTGCATCGTGCTGTCGGTCGACGCGCGGCGCGTGCCCGAAGGCGGCGAGCCGACGGCGTCGGGCTTCGAGGTCACCACCCACGGCGGCCGCCGGGGCACCGGCATCGACGCGGTCGAGTGGGCCGCGCGCGGTGAGGAGCTGGGCGTCGGCGAGATCCTGCTCAACTCGATGGACGCCGACGGCACCAAGTCCGGCTTCGACCTCGGGCTCATCGACCTGGTCCGGCGCGCCGTGCGCGTGCCGGTGATCGCCAGCGGCGGCGCGGGCGCCGTCGACCACTTCCTGCCCGCCGTCGAAGCCGGCGCCGACGCGGTGCTCGCGGCCAGCGTGTTCCACTTCGGACAGCTGAAGATCGGCGACGTGAAGCGCGCGCTGCGCGGCGGCGGGGTCGTCGTCCGATGACCCTCGACGCGGCGCTGTCCCAGCGGCTCAAGCGCAACGCCGACGGCCTGATCGCGGCCGTCGTCGTCGAGCACTCGACCTCCGACGTGCTGATGATGGCCTGGATGAACGACGAGGCCCTCGAAGCCACCCTCACCACGCGGCGCGGCACGTACTGGTCGCGCAGCCGCCAGGAGCTGTGGGTGAAGGGGGACACCTCGGGCCACGTCCAGCACGTCCGCGAGGTGCGGATCGACTGCGACGGTGACACAGTGCTCCTGCGCGTGGACCAGACCGGACCGGCCTGCCACACGGGCACCCACACCTGCTTCGACTCCGCGGAGCGCCTGCTCCTCGCCGACGAGAGTGAGAACACCCCGTGACGGTGGTCGCGAACGTGCTGGTGGGGCTCGTCGCCCTCATCCACGTCTACATCGTGGTGCTCGAAATGTTCCTCTGGACGACCCCGCGCGCCCGCGCGGCGTTCGGCACCACCGAGTCCTTCGCCCAAGAGAGCAAGGCACTCGCCGCCAACCAGGGCCTGTACAACGGTTTCCTCGCGGCCGCCCTGATCTGGGGCCTGATCGCCACCGACCCCACCGGCTTCCAGCTCAAGCTCTACGGCCTGGCCTGCGTGATCGTCGCCGGTCTCTACGGCGCCGCGACGGCGTCGAAGCGGATCCTGCTGGTGCAGGTCGTGCCGGGCGTTCTGGCGCTCGTGTTCCTGCTGCTGGCCCGCTGACCGGCGTCGACCTCACGCGCGAAACCGCCCGGCTGCGGGCCGTCGCCTGGCGGGCGTGGGTGCTCACGGGATTCTGGACCGCGGGGTTCGCCGCCGGCCTGCTCGGTGTGCTCGGTGCGCTCCACGCAGCCGACGACCTGCTCGTGACCGGGACCCGCGTGCCCGGCACGGTCGTCGGCGTCGACAGCCCGGACACGGGCACGCGGTCGATCGTCGTGGCCTTCACCGCCGACGGCCGCGAGGTCTCCGAACGGATCGATCGAAGCTCCCCGGCGACGTACGCATCCGGGCAACGCGTGACGGTGGTCTTCGACCCGGCCGACCTCGAGCGGGCCCGCACGACCGAAGAGGACGGCCTGAACGACACCGGCCTCGGTTTCGCGTGGACAGGGCTCGTCCTGGTGGCGGGCTGCGCGCTCGTCGCCGCGTCGGCCGCCGCCGGCTGGTCCCGCCGCCACCACGCGGTGCGCCGCACGGGCTGGCGCGCGGCGACGGCCACGGTGGTGCTCGCACCCAGTACGGGCCGCGGGCTCAACCCGCCGTACCTGGACGCGCGCCTGGCGTCCGGCGAAGCCGTCCGCCTGCGCGCCGCGCCGTCCACCCACGGCGCCCGCTTCCTCCGCGTGTACACCGACCGGCCCGCGTGGCTGGGCGGCTCCGGCGCCGCGTCGGTGGTCCTGTTCCGCCACGGTCGCGGCGAAGCGCCGTACGCGGTGCCCGCCGGGGTCGTCGACCCGCGGGCACAGGACTAGACAACACGCCGGACGGGGGCGTTCGGTTGCCTTCCCGCCTGGTGTTCTCCATCGCAGACTTTTCCCTGGTGGAGCTGCATTTCGCAGCCGTACGCTCAGCAGATGGATCTGGGGACGACCAACGAAGAAGGCGGCAGACCCGAGCGGGCTGCCGAAGACGGCGAACCGCTCTTACCCGCTTCGAAGCCGACCGGGCGTGCGCGCAAGCGCATGCGCCGGCACGAACTCGCCCAGCGCGAGCGGGCGCGCCGCGGCCCGGCGGCTCCCGCGGAATGGGACCGGGCGCTGCGCCGGCGGTTCTGGCGCGCCGTCGTCGCGGCGACGGTGTGGTTCCTGGTGATCCCGGCGGCAGCGGTGGGGATCACGGTGCTGCAGAACTCGTCGGACTGGTTGCTGCAGAACGGTTCCACGGCGCGGGGCGAGGTCGTGGCCGTGCGCACGCCGGTGAGCGGGCACGGGACACCGACCATCATCGTGGCCTACCTCGCCGGCGACGTGTACGAGCAGCAGGAGATCAACCGCGACTCCGGCGCCGGCTACACGGTCGGCCAGGCCGTGACGGTGTACTACGACCCGGCGGACCCCGAGCGCGCGCGGACCGACGCCGAGCAGAACCTGAGCGACGGCCGGATGGGCGTCTTCGTCGTCCCGCTCGTACTGGTCCTGATCTTCTTGCCGTTCGCGGTGGCCTACGCGGTGGGCTGGGCCGGGCGCCGGCGCGCGGCGCGGCGCACGGGGTGGGCACCAGTGGCGGCGCAGGTGTTCGACTCGTCGGGCGGTTACCACCTCCTGCGCCTCGAGTTCCCCGGCGGCGCACACCTGGTTGCCCGGACGGTCGCGGCGGTGCGCGGGCGGTACTCGTTCCTGCGCAAGGGCCCGTTCGAGGCCTGGGTCGCGGGCGAAGGCCGCCGCCTGGTGCTGGTGCTCCCGAGCGGTCCCCGCGGCCCGACCCCGTACGCGGTCCCGCTCCGCATCCCGCGTGGTTCGAAGTGGAGCGGACGATGACCCGGCGGCCGGTAGGCAAACGTCGGCGCGAAGCCTTCCCCGCCGACCGCACGGCACCCGAAGACGGCGAACTGTGGCTTCCGCCCGGCGACGACGCCCGCCCGGACGGCCGCTACCGCGTGCTGTCCTGGCTGGTCCGTCGCGTCGGCTGGGCGTTCGCCGGCGTGGTCGTGGCCGTCGGCGTGCTGGTCTCGGGGATCGTCCTGCTCGTGGTCGAAGAGGCCACCGCGGCCCGGGCGCACGCGAACGACCTCACGGTCTACGGCGTGGTGGTGTGGCTCGCCGACCGGCACTTCGAGGTGTCCTACCCCGGCCCCGACGGTCCGCACGAAGTCGACTTCCCCTACCGGAAGAGGGAGTTCCTGGGCGTCGGCGAGCGGATCGAGGTGACGTACGACCAGGCGGCGCCCGGTGTCGCGCGCCGGCCGGACGACTCCGTCCTGAACCCGCTCGGCGCCACCATCGCTTACGGCCTGATCTTCGGCGGACTCATCGGCGGGCCGACCGCCGCCGGGTTCGTGGTGCTCTTCCACCGCCGCCGCCGGGCGGTGCTCAGGACGGGCTGGCGCTCGGCCACGCTCGACTTCGGCGAGCCCGGCGTCACCCGCGCCACGTTCGCCGACGGCAGCCACCTGCGGCTGCGGCCGGCGCGTGGCCTGTCGCGCCCATACGCGCGGCTCGGCACCCGTCGCCGCGGCGGGTTCCTGGCGGGCGAAGGCAACCGCATGATGCTGCTCGTCCCCGGGTTCCACCCGGTCGACGTGCAGGCCGTGAGCACGCGCTGGACCTAGAGCCCGAGATCTCCGGTCAGGTACCGCTGGATGGTCGGCGCGATGGCGGTCACCAGCGTCTCGACCTCGGCCGTCGCCATGGGTTCGAAGCGGGCGATGTAGCGGATCACGCCGAGGCCGACGAGCTGTGAGGCGCACAGCGTGGTGCGCAGGGCGCCGTGGTCGGAGCCGAGGCCGCCGATGAGCTCGGTGAAGAACTTCGAGAAGAACTCGCGCAGCACGGTGGACGCGAGTTCGTGGCCGGCGACGCTGCGGACGAGCGCCTGGAACGTGTCGCCGCCCGCGCCGTCCCAGCGGGTGACGAACGTGCGCACCACGCGTTCGCCGAACTGCTCGTCGGGCCCGTCGCGCAGGGTCGCCACGAGTTCGATCGGCGAGAAGGGCAGTTTCAGCACGGCCTGGGCGAACAGGCCCTCCTTGCCGCCGAACCAGTGGTTGACCATGGCGGCGTCGACGCCGGCGCGGGCCGCGATCGCGCGGACCGTCGCGCGTTCGTAGCCGTTCTCCGCGAACACCGCCCGCGCGGCCTCCACCAGCGCCGTCTTGGTGTCCTGCCCGGCCGGGCGGCGGCCGCGCCGGCGGGAGGTAGTGTCTTCGGTCGTCACGGTGTCCACTATGAACCCTGGCCACGTTGAATTCAACAGGCGCTGAATTCAAGGCCGCCCACGGTCGGCCCAGGCCCGCGCGGCACAATGGCCCCTATGGTCAGTTCAGCAGCCGGCAAGCCCGCGGGACCCGGCCCGGTCAGCCCGTCCCGCGCGGAGTTCCGCGCCCTCGCCGAAGACCGCCGCGTGATCCCCGTGGTGCGCAAGGTGCTCGCCGACGGCGAGACCCCGCTCGGGATCTACCGCAAGCTCGGCGCCGATCGCCCCGGCACGTTCCTGTTCGAATCGGCCGAGAACGGGAAGTCGTGGTCGCGCTGGTCGTTCGTGGGCGTGCGCAGCCCGGCCGCGCTGACGGTGCGCGACGGGAAAGCCGTGTGGACCGGCACGCCGCCGGTCGGCCTGCCGACCGAAGGCGACCCGCTGCAGGTGCTGCGCGCCACCGTCGAAGCGCTGCACACCGAACCGCTGCCCGGCCTGCCCCCGCTGACGGGCGGCATGGTCGGCTACATCGGCTACGACGCCGTGCGCTGGCTGGAGAAGCTGCCCGAGCTCGCCGAGCGCGACCTCGACATCCCCGAGCTGACCATGCTGCTCGCCACCGACCTCGCGGCGTTCGACCACCACGAGGGCACGGTCACGTTGATCGCCAACGCGGTCAACTGGGACAACTCCCCGGAACGCGTCGACGCGGCGTACGACGACGCGCTGCAGCGCCTGTCGGCCATGACCGAGCAGCTGCGCGTGCCCGCGCCGCCGACCGTCGCGACGTTCGACCGGCCCGCGCCGGAGTTCACGCGCCGCCGGACGAAGGAGGACTTCCACGCCGCCGTCGACAAGGCCGTGGAAGCGATCAAGGCCGGCGAAGCGTTCCAAGTCGTGCCCTCGCAACGGTTCGAGATCGAGACGGGCGCCGACGCCCTCGACGTCTACCGCGTGCTGCGCACCTCCAACCCCAGCCCGTACATGTACCTGCTGCGCCTGGAGGGCTTCGACATCGTCGGGTCCAGTCCGGAGTCGCTGGTCACCGTGCGCGACGGGCGCGCCACCACGCACCCCATCGCGGGCACGCGCTGGCGCGGCGCCGACCCGGAGGAGGACGCGCAGCTGGCCAAGGACCTCCTGGCCGACGAGAAGGAGCGCGCCGAGCACCTCATGCTCGTGGACCTCGGCCGCAACGACCTCGGCAAGGTCTGCCGCCCCGGCAGCGTCCACGTGGTCGACTTCTTCCAGATCGAGCGCTACAGCCACGTGATGCACATCGTGTCCACGGTCACCGGCGAGCTGGCCGAGGGCAAGACGGCCTTCGACGCGGTCGCCGCCTGCTTCCCGGCCGGCACGCTCTCGGGCGCGCCGAAGGTGCGGGCGATGCAGCTGATCGAGGAGCTCGAACCCGTGCGCCGCGCGCTGTACGGCGGCGTCGTCGGCTACCTCGACTTCGCCGGCGACGCGGACACCGCCATCGCCATCCGCACCGCCCTGATGCGCGACGGCGTCGCGTACGTGCAGGCCGGCGGCGGCGTCGTGGCCGACTCCGTGCCGGACTACGAGGACACCGAGTCGCTCAACAAGGCGCGCACCGTGCTCTCGGCCGTCGCGGCGGCCCAGACCATGGTGCCGGCGGGTGAACTCGACCCGGCCGAGGACTCAGCCGGTGTCTGACGAACCCGAACCGGCCGGCGCCACCCCGCCGGAGCCGGAATCGCCGCAACCAGCCGGTTCGGCGCGGTCCGGCGCGGAAACCCCCGCCACGGTGGGGGAAACCGCGGCGCCGCCGTCTCGACGTCCACTGTGGACGATCATCATCGGCCTGCTCCTCGGTGCCCTCGCGTTGTGGGGCGCCGCCAAGCTCGCCTGGTACGCCGAGTTCCGCGACGAGGGCGTGCTCGGCGTGAAGCTCTACACCGAAGACGGTGAGCAGCGCGCGACCGCCCTCGTGCCGCTGGCCCTGCTGGCGCTGGCCGGCGTGGCGGGGGTGATCGCGACCGGCGGCTGGGCGCGCCGGCTCCTGGGCGTGGTGCTGGCGCTGGCCGGGCTCGCGGGCGTCTGGACCGGCGTGAACGGCGTGAAGTTCAGCGGCTGGGCGTCCGGGCTGCCCGTCGCGGAGTTGCTGCTGGGGCGCGGTCTGGCGGTGCTCGGCGGAATTCTTCTCGTCGTCGCGGGGTTGGTGGCCGTCAAGGGCGCCGGTTCCGCGCGGCGGCTCGGTGCCCGCTACGCCGCGCCGGGTGCCAAGCGCGCCCGGCGTGATCCGGACACCGAGTTGTGGGAGGCGCTTTCCGAGGGTGAGGACCCCACCGCGGGCAGGTGAACGCCGGGTACCGAAGGGCATTCGGAGCAAGGCGTGCACCCGGAACGGGCGGGTCTCAGAGCGGGGGTTAGCATCGTTTCGGCGGGAAGGGGAAGGTTTTTGTGAGCGACCTTGCGAATGGATCGATGACTTCACCGTCGGGTGGGGTTGCCCGGTGAGCGTGCTCGAAGACATCGTCGCCGGTGTGCGGGAGGACCTCGCGGTGCGCGAGTCCGTGCTGCCCTTCGACGAGCTGAAGGCCCGCGCGGCGAAGTCCGCGGCGCCCCGCGACGTGATGGCCGCCCTGAAGGAATCGGGCATCGGCGTGATCGCCGAGGTGAAGCGGCGCAGCCCGTCCAAGGGCGACCTGGCCACGATCCCGGACCCCGCCGCGCTGGCGAAGGACTACGAAGACGCCGGGGCGCGCGTGATCAGCGTGCTCACCGAGCAGCGCCGCTTCGGCGGCTCGCTCGCGGACCTCGACGCGGTGCGCGCGGCGGTCGACGTTCCCGTGCTGCGCAAGGACTTCATCGTCAGCCCGTACCAGGTGCACGAGGCCCGCCTGCACGGTGCGGACATGGTGCTGCTGATCGTGGCCGCGCTGGAGCAGAACGCGCTGGCCGCGCTGCTCGACCGCGTCGAGTCGCTGGGCATGACCGCACTCGTGGAGATCCACAACGCCGAAGAGGCCGACCGCGCTCTCGAGGCCGGCGCCAAGGTGATCGGCGTGAACGCCCGCAACCTGCACACGCTCGAAGTGGACCGCGACGTGTTCTCGCGGCTCGCCCCCGGCCTGCCGTTCGAGGTGTTCAAGGTCGCCGAGTCCGGGGTCCGCGGCCCAGGCGACCTGATGTCGTACGCCGGTCAGGGCGCCGACGCCGTGCTGGTCGGCGAGGGCCTGGTGGCCTCCGGCGACCCGAAGGGAGCGCTGGTGAAACTCGTCACCGCCGGTTCGCACCCCGCCTGCCCGAGGCCGTCGCGGTGACCGAGCAGGAGCACAGCAAGCACGACCCGGACGAGCGCGGTTACTACGGCCCGTACGGCGGCCGGTTCATGCCGGAAGCGCTGATCGGCGTCGTCGACGAGGTCGCGGCCGAGTACGACAAGGCGCGCCGCGATCCCGAGTTCACCGGCGAACTGCGCCGGCTGCTCAACGAGTACGCCGGCCGCCCGTCGCTGCTCACCGAGGCCAAGCGCTTCGGCGAACACGCGGGTGGCGCCCGGGTGTTCCTCAAGCGCGAGGACCTCAACCACACCGGCTCGCACAAGATCAACAACGTGCTCGGCCAGGCACTGCTCACCAAGCGCATGGGCAAGAAGCGCGTGATCGCCGAGACGGGCGCCGGCCAGCACGGCGTGGCCACGGCCACCGCGTGCGCGTTGCTCGACCTCGAGTGCCTGGTCTACATGGGCGAGGTCGACACCGAGCGCCAGGCGCTGAACGTCGCGCGCATGAAGCTGCTCGGTGCCGAGGTCGTGCCGGTCAAGACCGGGTCGCGCACGCTCAAGGACGCGATCAACGAGGCGCTGCGCGACTGGGTCACCAACGCCGACACCACGCACTACCTGTTCGGCACCGCCGCGGGGCCGTACCCGTTCCCGATGATGGTGCGCAACTTCCACAAGGTCATCGGCGAGGAAGCGCGCGCCCAGATCCTCGAGCAGGCCGGGCGGCTGCCCGACGTCGTCGCCGCGTGCGTGGGCGGCGGCTCCAACGCCATCGGCATCTTCTCGGGCTTCTACGACGACCCGTCGGTGCGGCTGGTCGGGCTCGAGCCGGGCGGCGAGGGCATCGACGGCAACCGCCACGGCGCCACGCTCACCAAGGGCAGCCCGGGCAACCTGCACGGCGCGATGTCGTACCTGCTGCAGGACGAGGACGGCCAGACGGTGGAGTCGCACTCCATCTCCGCCGGTCTCGACTACCCGGGTGTCGGCCCGGAGCACGCGTGGCTCAAGGATTCCGGCCGCGCCGAGTACCGGCCGGTCACCGACGCCGAGGCGATGGACGCGTTCCGGCTGCTGTCGCGGACCGAGGGCATCATCCCGGCGATCGAGTCGGCCCACGCGCTGGCCGGCGCCCTCGTGCTCGGCCGCGAACTCGGGCCCGACGGCCTGATCATCGTGAACCTCTCGGGGCGCGGCGACAAGGACATGGACACCGCGGCCAAGTGGTTCGGGCTCGTGGACGGGGAGGACAAGTGAGCGGCCTCGACGACCTCTTCGCGGCGACGCGGGCGGAGGGCCGGGCCGCGCTGGTGGGCTACCTGCCCGCAGGCTTCCCGTCGGTCGACGGCTCCAAGGACCTCCTGGCCGCCACGATCGACGGTGGTGCGGACCTCCTCGAGGTCGGCGTGCCGTACTCGGACCCGGTGATGGACGGCCCCACGATCCAGGCGGCCGCCGAATCGGCGCTGGCGAGCGGGTTCAAGCTCAAGCGGCTCTTCGAGGTCGTCGAGTCCGTGTCCGCCCGCGACGGCAAGGCCGTGGTGATGACGTACTGGAACCCCGTGCACCGCTACGGCGTGGACCGCTTCGCGCGCGACCTCGCGTCGGCCGGCGGCCTCGGCATGATCACCCCGGACCTCATCCCCGACGAGGCCGGAGAGTGGATCGAGGCGTCGAACAACCACGGCCTGGACCGCATCTTCCTCGTCGCGCCTTCGTCCTCGGAGGAACGCCTCGCCCTCACCACCGCAGCCTCCTCCGGCTTCGTCTACGCGACGGCCGTCATGGGCGTCACCGGCGCCCGCGACCAGGTCGGCGTGCACGCGGAAGACCTGGTCTCCCGCACACGCGCCCACACGAACCTCCCGATCGGCGTCGGCCTCGGCGTCCGCTCCGGCGACCAGGCCGCCCAAGTCGCCGCCTTCGCCGACGCGGTCATCGTCGGCTCCGCCCTGGTCACCGCCGCCGCCAACGGCGGCCCCGACGCCGTCCGCCACCTGGCCGGCGAACTAGCCGAAGGCGTCCGCCGAGCCCCGGCTCCTGCCTGACACGGGTTTCGCTTCAGGTTGCCCCGGGCTTGGATTGGGCTTGGGGCCACGCGATCTGCGCACCCGCCCTTTCAGCTCGCGTTGCCCCGGCTACGGATGTGTGCCGGTCCCGCACCGAACCTGCGCTGCCCTCGGCTACCCAACCCACCACCCAGCCGCACCCACCCCCACCCAACAACGCAACTCACCGCGCACCCAGACCCCGCCCTGCATCTCGATCCCCGCTCTTCACGCGGTCTGGATCACCTTGTCAAGGCACGCTTTCCAGCCTTGACAAGGTGATCCAGACCGTCGTCACAATCCAAGATCGGGGTGCCCCTCCGCACCACCCCAGGCGCAACGTCGCGCTCCGCGCGACGAGCCGCCCGGCCAACGACGAGCCGCCCCCACACCCCCTCAATGCAACCACCGCATCACCTCACACAACTCCTCATCCGACAAACCCCCCAACTCCGCCACCTCACCCCGCCGCACATCCATCAACGTCGTAGCCAGCTCCGCCCCGAACTCCGCCTTCAGCACGTCATCGGCCTCAAACGCCGCCACCGCCTCGTCCAGCGACCGCGGCAACCGCCGCACTCCCGCAGCCGCTGCCTCCGCCGCCGACAACGAACCCGGATCCACCTCCACCGGCGCCGGTAACCGCGTCCCGGCAGCTACCCCGGCGAGCCCCGCGAACAGCAACCCAGCCACCACCAGGTACGGGTTCGCCGTCAGGTCGAAGCACTTCACCTCGAGATTCGCCGCGGTCTCGCGCCGCCCCACCGGTCCGCGCACCAGCCGCAGCGGCGCCTCCCGGTTTTCCCACCCCCACGCCGTGAAAACCCCGGCCCAGTGGTGCGGCTCCAGCCGCAAGTAACTCACCACCGACGGCGCACCGACGGCCAGCAGTGCCGGTAAGCGCGTGAAAATCCCGGCCGCGAACATCTCGGCGGTGTCCGTCAGCCCGAACTCCCCGTCGCCTCCCGAGCACAGGTTGCGGGCGCCCTCCCAGAGGCTCAGGTGCACGTGGCCGCCGTTGCCGACGCCGCCGGGCGCGAACTTCGGCGTGAACGACGTCCGCAGCCCGTGGTGGGTGCCGACGACCCGGATCGTCTCGCGGATCAGCACCGCCACGTCCGCCGCGCGCACCGGGTCGGCCGCCGCGACCGTGAGCTCGAACTGTCCCGCCGCGTACTCCGGGTGCAGCTGTTCGACGTCGACGTGCTGACTGTCCAAAGCGGACACCAGCTCGCGCAGGTACGCGGAATTGCCGGTGAGGCGCGAAAAACCGTACGCCGGGCCGGGCACCGGGACGCCGTCGGAGTCCGCGACGACCCACTCGATCTCGAAGGCCATCCGCGCCGACCAGCCCCGGGAAGCCAGCCGCGACACGGCCGCCGCCGCGAGCGCCCGCGAATCCTGCGGGTGCGGTGCACCCTCCTGGTCGTAGCGCAGCGCCGGCGCCCACGCCCAGCCGGGCTGGGCCGCGAGCGGGGTGAGCGCGTCGAGGTCCGGGTGCAGGCGCAGATCGCCGACCGGGCCGAGTGAGTACGGGCCGGGGGCGATGGTGTCCGTGCACAGGAAGAAGTCGAACGAGTTCGACGCGCCCACACCCCACGCCGCGGCGTCGGCCAGCCGGGCCACCGGCACCGCCTTCACGCGTGAAATGCCGGAGTTGTCGACGAAGGTCAGCGCGACCAGCTCGACCCCCGAACGGCCCAGCCGCGCTGCGGCGTCCGCACCCCGCCGGCCGAGTTCCGCCCGATCGAGCTGGCTCATCCGTGCCCCCGCGATGTTCACTGTGTACTTCACGTCGCCCAGCAACGAGGAGTTCGCTGCCTCCGGACCACCGAGGAGCGCATCGTGTCAGACATCGTCGAAACCCGTCCAGCGCTGCGCCGCACCCTGTCGGTGTGGCAAGCCGTCGGCCTGTCCGTGGCGCTGATGGCGCCCAGCATGGCCGCCAACATCAACCCGCAGCAGACCGCGGCCGCCGCCGGGCGCGCCGTGCCGCTCGCCTTCCTGCTCTCGGCCGTCGGGGTGCTCCTGGTGGCCTACGGCTTCGTCCGCCTGTGCCGGTACTACAACCACGCCGGGTCGGTCTACGCCTTCGTCGGCGCGACGCTCGGCCCGCGCGCGGGCGTGGTGTCCGGCATCGGCCTGCTCGGCACGTACACCTTCTACGCCGTGGTCACCAGCTCCGCCGCGGGCACGCTGGGCACGGCGTTCCTCACGCAGGTGGGGATCTGGCCGAACCCGCCGTGGTGGGGTCCGTTCGTGCTGACGGGCGTCGCGCTCGTCGGCACGTGGCTGCTCGCGGTCGCGCCGGCGCGGCGCGGCACGTCGACGTTGCTGGCCGTCGAGGGCGCGACGATCGCGGTGATCCTGCTGGTCACCGCTGTGATCCTGGTTCGGCTGATCGCCGGCGGCGCCCCGGGCGGAGCGCACTTCACGCTGTCGGTCTTCACCTTCACCCCGGACGTCGGCCTGTCCGGGGTGTTCCTCGGTGCGGTGTTCGGGTTCCTGTCGTTCGCGGGCTTCGAAGCGGCCGCGACGCTGGGGGAGGAGACCCACAACCCGCGCCGCAACATCCCGCGCGCGATCCTCGGCACGGCGCTGTTCGGCGGCGCCTTCTTCGTGGTCGTCACCGCCGTCGAGATGATGGCCTTCGGCGCCGACGCCCAGGCGTTCCACGACTCCGCCTCGCTGCTCGGCGACCTCGGCACCTCGTTCGTCGGCGCCTGGGTCGGCGACGTGATCAGCATCGGCGCCGCGATCAGCGCCTTCGGCTGCTGCCTCGCCTGCGTGGTCGGCGGTTCACGTCTGCTGTTCGCCGTGGGCCGCGACGCCTTCAACGGCCGCGCCATCGGGCGGGCGTCGGCCAAGGGCACACCCGTCATCGCCGTGACGGCCGTCGCGCTGGCCGCAGCCCTGATCATCATCGTGTGCGCGGTGTTCTTCGGTGCCACCGCGGAGGACACGTTCGCGTGGAGCGGGTCCATCGGCACGCTCATCCTGCTGGTGATCTACCTCCTGACCACCCTGGGCGCCATCCTGCTCCTGTTCGTCCGCCGGGCGATGCACGTGCCGTGGTGGCACCTGATCTTCCCGCTGGGCGCGTTGGCCCTGCTCGGCTACACGGTGTACGTCAACGTCGTCCCGTACCCCACCGAAGGCCCCGCCCGCTGGTTCCCCGTGGCGGCCGGCGCGGTCCTCGTGCTGGCGATCGTCTTGGTGCTCGTGGCGCCGGGCTTCGCCCGTAGGGTGGGGGAAAAGCTGGCGGTCGCGGGAGGGGACGGGTGAGCGGGGTGCTGGACTTCGTCGCCGACGTGCCGCTGGTGGACCACCACTGCCACGGCGTGGTGACCGGCGAGCTGGCGCGCGAGGCGTTCGAGGCGATGCTCACGGAGGCCGACTCCGTGTCTCCGCTGGGGACGTCGCTGTTCGACTCGCTGATCGGGCTGGCCGTGCGGGAGCGGTGCGCGCCCGTGCTGGACCTGCCGAAGCACGCACCCGCCGAGGACTACCTCGCGCGGCGCGCGGAGCTGGGCGCCGACGAGGTCAACCGGCGGCTCCTGCGCGCTACCGGCACCACCGACTTCCTGCTCGACGGCGGTTTCCGGCCGGACTCGCTCACCGGCACCGGCGAGTTCGCGCAGCTCGCCGGCAGCCGCGCGCACGACGTGGTGCGGCTGGAGCAGGTCGCGGAGGACGTGGTGCGCGCGGGCACCACCGCGAGCCGGTTCGCGGCCGACTTCGGGGCGGAGCTGGCGAAGCGCGCGGAGCACGCCGTCGGGGTCAAGTCGATCGCCGCGTACCGCGTGGGGCTGGCGCTGGAGGGCGACCGTCCCGACCCGGTCGAGGTGTCCGACGCGGCCGGGCGCTGGCTGGCGCGCGTCGGCGCCGGGCTGCCGCTGCGGCTGGCCGACGAGGTGCTGCACCGCCACCTCGTCTGGTCGGGCATCGACCTCGGCCTGCCCGTGCAGTTCCACGTGGGCTACGGCGATTCCGACGTCGACCTGCACCGCTGCGATCCGTTGCTGCTCACCGGTTTCCTGCGGGCCACGCGGGAAACCGGGGTGCCGATCCTGCTGCTGCACAACTACCCGTTCCACCGGGGCGCCGCCTACCTCGCGCAGGTCTTCGAGCACGTCTTCGTCGACACCGGGCTCATCACGCACAACGCCGGCTTCCGCGCCCCCGCGATCCTGGCCGAGACGCTGGAGCTCGTACCGTTCGGCAAGCTGCTGTTCTCGACCGACGCGTTCGGTCTCGCGGAGCTCTACCACCTCGGCACAACCCTGTTCCGCCAAGGACTTTCCGATTTCCTCGAGTCCGCCCTCGCCGCCGACGCGCTGTCCGAAGTGGACGCGCAGCGCCTCACCCGGCTGGTCGGCCACGAGAACGCCCGACGCGTCTACCGCCTGGAGCCCCGATGACCGACCTGGCCGCGCGGTGGCGCGCCGCACTCGCCGACGAGCTGCCCGCGGCGATCGAGCTGCGCCACCGGCTGCACGCCGACCCGCGCGCGTCCGGCGACGAGGAGGACACGGCTCGTGCAGTCACCGCCGCGCTCGGCCTGGGCGAAGGCACGCGCGTCGCCAAGACCGGGCGGCTGCTCGAGCTGCCCGGCGAGCACCCCGGCCCGGCCGTGGCGCTTCGGGCCGAGCTCGACGGGCTGCCGGTGGCCGAACGCACGGGCGTGCCGTGGGCGTCGGCGTCCGGGCTCATGCACGCGTGCGGCCACGACGTGCACCTGGCCGCGCTCGTCGCCGTGTGCCGCGCGGCGCGACGGCTGGGCCTGCCGCGACGGCTCGTCGCGGTGCTGCAGCCGCGGGAGGAGACGTCGCCGTCGGGCGCGCTGGACATCGTCGAGTCCGGCGCGCTGGAGGAGCTGGGTGTCGAAACGGTCATCGGCGCCCACGTGCAGCCGCGGCTCGCGCACAACGTCGTGTCGGCCGCGCCCGGGCCGGTGAACGCGTCGACCGACGAGTTCGAGATCGTCCTCCACGGCCAGGGCGGGCACGCCGGCTACCCGCACCTGGTGCGCGACCCGGTCCTGGCGCTGAGCCAGCTCGTGGTCAGCCTGCAGCAGCTGGCCAGCCGCCGGATCGACCCGGTGCACGGCGCCGTGTGCACGGTCGGGCGCATCTCCGCGGGCACGGCCGCCAACGTCGTCCCGACCACGGCGACCGCTCTCGGCTCGCTGCGGCTCATGCGCGCGAGCGATCGCGACGAGGCGCTGGCCGCGCTGGCCGAGATCGTGCACTCGACTGCCCGCGCGTACGGCTGCACCGCCGACCTGCACCTCAGCCCGTGCGAACCCGTGCTGGTCAACGACCCGGCGCTGGCCGCCGCGGCCCAGCCGTGGCTGCTCGAGGGCGGCGCCGACGTCGACGTGGACTTCCGGTCGTTCGGCGCCGACGACTTCGCCCACTACTGCGGCTCCGGGACGCGCGGGCTGATGCTGTTCGTGGGCCTCGGGGACACCGCCGGTGCGCGCAGCCTGCACGACGAGGTGTTCCTGCCCGAGGACGCGGCCGTCGGCCAGGTCGCGGGCGCGTTGCTCGCCGGGTACCTGGCCGCTCTGCAGCCGGGTGGCTACGAGTAGTCATCGTCGCGACCGGACCGTGACCGGTCCTTCACGAACCCTTCGGCGGCGTCCTCACCACACCGGAGCATTGACGCGCTACGGTGACCGCGTGTATTCCGCCTCGGCAGCAGCCTTCCTGGCCACGATCCCGAGCCCCGACCGCGGTGTCTGGCATCTCGGGCCCATCCCGCTCCGCGCCTACGCGCTGTGCATCATCGTCGGCATCATCGTCGCGATCTGGTGGGGTGAGCGGCGCTGGGTGGCCCGCGGCGGCACCAAGGGGACCGTGATCGACGTCGCGGTGTTCGCCGTGCCGTTCGGCCTCGTCGGCGGCCGGCTCTACCACGTGATCACCGACCCCGAGCTGTACTTCCTGCCGGGCAAGAACCCGTGGAACGCCTTCGCCATCTGGGACGGCGGCCTCGGCATCTGGGGCGCCATCGCCCTAGGCGGGGTCGGCGCGTGGATCGCCTGCCGCCGCAAGGGCATCCCGCTGCCCGCACTCGCCGACGCGATCGCGCCGGGCATCGTCACGGCGCAGGCCATCGGCCGCATCGGCAACTACTTCAACCAGGAGCTCTACGGCGCGCACACCGACCTGCCGTGGGGCCTGGAGATCTACCAGCGCTTCGACCCGGTGACGGGCGCGCCCGACACCCTCTCCGGTGTCGCCACCGGTCACATCCCGCTGCCCGACAGCCCGGTGCACCCGACGTTCCTGTACGAGCTGATCTGGAACCTGCTGGTCGCACTGGTCGTCGTGTGGGCCGACCGCCGCTTCAAGCTCGGCCACGGCCGCGCGTTCGCCCTGTACGTGGCCGGTTACACGCTGGGCCGCTGCTGGATCGAGCTGATGCGCACCGACACCGCCAACCACATCCTCGGCCTGCGGGTCAACGTCTGGACCTCGATCCTCGTGTTCCTCGGCGCGGTGATCTTCATGATCGTCGCGAAGCGGCGCGGACCGCGCGAGGCGCCGGAAACGTTGCGCAGCAAGGGCGACGAGCGTGATGCGGAAGAGGCGGCCGAGACACCTGAGGCACCGGCGGCCGAGGAGCCCGAAAGCCGCAACGAGATCAAGGTGGACGCCGGATCGTCCGGTTCGGACCCGGAGAAGCCCGAAAAGTCCTGACAGGTTTCCCAAGCACGAGGTCCCTGGTCCGAGCTGGACCGGGGACCTCGTGCGTGAGGGGCTCAGCCGAGCGGAGAGCCGCCGAAGTAGTCGTCGTCGCCGGGCGCGGGGTCGGCCGGGCGGCGGCGCGGGGGCGGGTCCTGGCGCTTCGGCGCGCCGTCGCGGTTGGCGAGCGGGTTGGTGAACTCGTCGTCGTCCGTGGCGGGTTGTTCGTGCCGGGGTGCGGCGTGCCGGCCGTGGTCCGGCGCCGGCGGTGCGGGCTCCGGGGCCGGGGTGCTCGGCGGAGCCGGAGTGGCCGGGGTGGCCCGGCCGCGGTCCGCGAGCGGGTCGGCGAAGTCGTCGTCCGACGGCGCGCTGTGGCGCGCCCGCGGTTCCTCCTGCGGCGGCCCGGTGTGCCGCTCCTGCTCCGGGGCGTCCTGCGCCTGCTGCGCACTGCTCGCGAGCGGGTCTTCGTTCGAGAAACCCTTCGGCTCCACCTCGGCTGCGGGGTAGGCCGAACGGCCGCTGTCGGCGACGTCGTTGCGGGCGCCTTCGCGTGCTTCGAGGACCTCTTCGGGCGAGAGTCCTTCCTGCAGCTCCTCGAACATGTCCTTCGCCTCGCCGAGCTTGCCGGACGCGAGCGCCCGAACGTCCGGGTCGGCGAAGGCGCGGCCGGAGGCGACGTCCTCCCACGTGAGCTTGCCGGCGTCGACCTTCTTCTTGACGAGCCGCAGTTCGGCCGGAGCGTCCGGCTTCGACGCGGCCTTCTTGACCGCCTCGACGCGCTCCGGGGTGTCGGTTTTCGGGAGTGGCTTCAGCCGCAGCTTTTCGAGGTTCTTCAGCAGCTCGCGCGACTTGGCCACGGCGCTGTCGAGCGCCGCTTCCGCCTGGCGGATCTCCGGGGTCTTCCACGCGTCCTGCGCGGGAACGGGCCCTGACATGACGGACGGTCCTTTCAGTCGATGTGGCCGCTGATCCGGCCGCTTCCGGAGTGCGCCGGGGACCGGCTCTCCGCGCGGCTGTCCCAGTACTTCTCGTTCTTCTCTGCCTGCTCGTCGGATTCCTTGACGCCCTTGGCCGCGGTCTTCCCGATCTTGACCCCGTCGCCGGCGATGGCTTTGGTGTCGTCCTTGATGTCGCCGACGTCGCCCGCGATGTTCTTGCCGATGTCGACGGCATCGCCGATGCTGCTGATGTCCTTGATCTTGGCCAGCTGGGACCCGATGTCCTTCACCGAGTTCCACAGCTCGCCGACCTTCTCGATCACGTCCTTGATCGTGTCGATGATCGAGATGATGGCGTTGATCAGCGGCAGGATCTCCGTGAGGCCGGTGATCGCGTCGGCGACCCACCCGGCGATCGGCACGCACGCCTCGGCCGCCATCGTGAGCAGCCGGTCGATCAGGCTCTTCAGCAGGTCGAGTGCCTTGGCCGTGAGCTTCTTCGACGTGTCCGACAGGAAGTCGAAGCCCTTCGCGATCAGGCTCGCGATCCCGGCCTCCGCGACCAGCCCGGCGCGCCACCCCGCCTCGACGTACGCCTTGTGCGCGAGCGCCGCGGGGCCGGTCCAGCTTTCGCCGAGCACCTTCTCGTTGCCGATCATCACGGCCGAGAACGCCTTCATCGACGTCGAGATGTTGCGCCACGCCTCGGCGTCGGCCGACATCTTCGAGAAGTCGCCCGTGATCGGCTCGATGAACTTCTGCGTGAGCGTTTCGCCGGTGAGCTTCTGGAAGATCCACTCCACCGCCATCACCTCGACGCCGGCTTCCTTCACGAGGTCCTGGATGTCCTCGCCGGACGTGTCCTCGGGCGGCTTGAGCGGCTCGGTGATGGTGCTGCCGTCGTCGAACCCGGCAGGCGTCTGGCCGCCGGGCCCCGGGAGTTCCGGCGCCTCCTTCTTGTCGTCGTCGGAGTCTTCGTCTTCGTCCTTTTCCTTTTTCTTCTTCGGCTCTTCCTCGTCCTCGTCCTTGTGCTTCTTCGTCTTGGTGCCGCCGCCGTGCTTGGCCATGTCGGTTCCCCTCGAGGCTGTGGATCAGAGGCTGTGGGTCAGGTGAGTGGTGGTCAGCCCACGGTCGGGGGCTTGATCGAGTCGAGTGAGCCGCCGAGCTCCTTCAGCAGCGCCGAGACCTGACCCTGGTGGTGGTCGTAGGCGTCGGCCGCGCCCTTGATGCCCTGGCTCAGGGACGAGAGCCGGTTCTGGCCGAAGCCGAGGGTGTCGCCGTAGAGGCCCGACACGAGCTCCACCACGGGGCGCAGGACGTAGAACAGCCCCGTGAAGCCCGCCGTGTCGCACGCGGTCGTGGTCATGTAGTCCTTGATCTTTTCGACCTGCGCGTGGAGCCCGTCGACCACGTCGGCGTATTCCCGCATCGTGCCCGTGTGCACTTCGAAGTCCGGCACCGATTCCTCCCCTTTGATCGTCGGTCGACGAACACTATGGCAGGAACCGATCACCCAGCGTGGAAGGTTTGGGGAAATCAACCCGTTCGACGACAGCAACCAGTCAAACGGGGCAAATCAGGCGCAGATCCACAGTGGACGGTCAGAGGTCCGGCAGGCCGAGTTCCAGGTTGGGCGCCTGCAGCCCACCGTCCACTTCGAGCACTTTGCCCGTCACGTATGCACCGGCCGGCGAAGCGAGGTACAGCACCGCCGCGGCGACGTCCTCGGCGGAGCCGATGCGCCGCAACGGGGTGGCACCCTCCATCTTGGTCCGGATCTCTTCGTTGCCCGCCACCAGTTCCAGTGCGGACGTGAGCACCGAACCGACGCAGATCGCGTTCACGCGCACCTTCGGCGCCAAGTCGACGGCGGCCAGCCGCGTGTAGTGCGACAGCGCGGCTTTCGCGGTGCCGTAGGCCAGGAACCCGCGGCCCTGCACGCGGCCCATGATCGACGAGATGTTGACCACGGCGCCGCTGCTGTCGAGCAGGGCGGGGGTGGCGGCGACGGTCAGCGCGTGGGCCGTGGCGACGTTGAACCGGAACGCCTCCTCGAGGAAGTCCGCCGTCGTCTCCGTGAACGGGCGCGGGTACGTGCCGCCGACGTTGTTGACGACGATGTCGAGCCGGCCGAACTCCCCGGTGGCCGCGGACGCCAGCGCGGCGGCGGCCGCGGGGTCCGACAGGTCGGCGGGCACCACGTGCGCGCGGCGCCCGGCCGCGGCCACGCGCTCGGCGACCTCGCGGAGCTGCTCTTCGGTGCGGGAGGCGATGACCACGTCGGCGCCGGCTTCGGCGAGCGCCACGGCGGTGGCCGCGCCGATGCCGCGGCCGGCGCCCGTGACCACCGCGACCCGGTCCGTGACGCGGAACCGATCGAGGATCATGCGGCGGACGCTAACACGTTTCACTTCGGTGCGGCAGCGGTCACACAGGTGGACGCGGGGCAGCGGGCCGACCACGCTCGGTGCCGGAAATCCGTCTGTGACCCAGGATCCGTTAAGGGCCGGTTACACTTGACGGAATCGCGTAGATCAGATAGTTAGCTAAGCGAACGACATAGTTGTCATCAGGAACTACATCGTTCCGCGCAGCCAGATCGTTACCGTTCACCGCCGTTCGGGCCGCTCTGAGGTGCTGCTCGCCTGTTTCCCAGGTGTTAAAGTCGCGCTAACAAGCGGGCCATCGTCGTCCCGTGCGCTCCCCACGGCCGGTTCGCCGGCCATCGCACGAAACGACGAAGGAGGTCCCTTTTCCATGATCTTCTCCGCCAATCCCGGCAAGCAGGGTCTCTACGACCCGACGAGCGAGCAGGACTCCTGCGGCGTCGCCATGGTGGCCGACGTCAAGGGCCGCCGCTCCCACGGCATCGTCACCGACGGACTGACCGCGCTGGCGAACCTCGAGCACCGCGGCGCCGCGGGGGCCGAGCCCACCAGCGGTGACGGTGCCGGGATCCTGCTGCAGCTGCCCGACGAGCTGCTGCGTGCCGAGGCCGGCGTCTCCCTGCCCGCACCCGGCACGTACGCCGCCGGGATCGCGTTCCTGCCCGTCGAGGCCGAGCAGCGTCGCAAGGCCGTCGAGCTGACGAAACGCGTCGCCGCGGAAGAGGGCCTCGACCTGCTCGGCTGGCGCGACGTACCCGTGGACGCCGAGCGGGCCGGAATCGGTCCCACGGCGCGTTCGGTGATGCCGCACTTCGCGATGCTGTTCGTCACCTCGCCGGGCGGCGAGTCCGGGCTGGACCTCGACCGGCGCGTGTACGGCCTGCGCAAGCGCGTGGAGCACGACAGCGAGTCCGCGGGCTGCGGCACGTACTTCTCGTCGCTGTCGGCGCGCACGATCGTCTACAAGGGCATGCTCACCACCGAGCAGCTGCCGCGGTTCTTCCCCGACCTCACGGACACCCGGCTCGAGAGCGCGATCGCGCTGGTGCACTCGCGCTTCTCCACCAACACTTTCCCGTCGTGGCCGCTCGCGCACCCGTTCCGGTTCGTGGCCCACAACGGCGAGATCAACACCGTGCGCGGCAACCGCAACCGCATGCGCGCCCGCGAGGCGCTGCTCGAGTCCGACCTGATCCCGGGCGACCTCACGCGGCTCTACCCGATCTGCTCGCCCGAAGCGAGTGACTCGGCGTCGTTCGACGAGGTGCTCGAGCTGCTGCACCTGGGCGGGCGATCGCTGCCGCACGCGGTGCTGATGATGATCCCGGAGGCGTGGGAGAACCACGTCACGATGGACCCCGAGCGCCGCGCGTTCTACCAGTTCCACGCGAGCCTGATGGAGCCGTGGGACGGCCCGGCGTGCGTCACGTTCACCGACGGCACGCTCGTCGGCGCGGTGCTCGACCGCAACGGCCTGCGCCCGGCGCGCTGGTGGCGCACCGTCGACGACCGCGTGGTCCTCGCCTCCGAGGCCGGTGTGCTCGACGTCGCACCGGAGGACGTCGTCGCGAAGGGCCGCCTCAAGCCGGGCCGGATGTTCCTCGTGGACACCGAGGCCGGCCGCATCGTCTCCGACGACGAGGTCAAGTCCGCGCTCGCCAAGGAACACCCGTACGAGGGCTGGCTGCACGCCGGCCTGCTGAAGCTCGCCGAGCTGCCCGACCGCGACCACGTGGTGCAGAGCCACGATTCGGTGCTGCGCCGCCAGCTCGCCTTCGGCTACACCGAAGAAGAGCTCAAGATCCTGCTCGCGCCGATGGCCGCCAAGGGCGCCGAGCCCATCGGCTCGATGGGCACCGACACCCCGGTCGCCGTGCTGTCGCAGCGTTCGCGGCTGCTGTACGAGTACTTCAAGCAGAACTTCGCGCAGGTCACCAACCCGCCGCTCGACGCGATCCGCGAGGAACTCGTCACGTCGATGGCGCGCATCATGGGTCCGGAGCGCAACCTGCTCGCGCCCGGCCCCGCGTCGTGCCGGCACCTGAACCTGCCGTACCCGGTCATCGACAACGACGAGCTCGCCAAGCTCATCCACGTCAACGACGACGGCGACCTGCCGGGCTTCGCGTGCAGTGTCCTCTCCGGACTGTATGAAGTGGACGGTGGCGGCGAGGCGCTCGCCGCCGCCGTGGAGCGCGTGCGCCGCGAGGCGTCGGAGGCGATCGCCGCCGGGGCGCGCACGCTCGTGCTGTCCGACCGCGATTCCGACCACCGCCTCGCGCCGATCCCGTCGCTGCTGCTCGTGTCCGCGGTGCACCACCACCTGGTGCGCACCAAGGAACGCCTGCGCGTCGCGCTCGTCGTGGAGACCGGTGACGCGCGCGAGGTGCACCACGTCGCGCTGCTGCTGGGGTACGGTGCCGCGGCCGTGAACCCGTACCTCGCCTTCGAGACGATCGAGGACATGATCGCGCAGGGCGCCATCTCCGGTCTCGAGGCGGGGAAGGCGGTCCGCAAGTACGTGCAGGCGCTCGTGAAGGGCGTCCTGAAGATCATGTCCAAGATGGGCATCTCCACCGTCGGTGCCTACACGGCGGCGCAGGTGTTCGAGTCGCTGGGCCTGAGCCAGGACCTGCTCGACGAGTACTTCACCGGCACGTCGTCGAAGCTCGGCGGAGTGGGCCTGGACGTGCTCGCCGAAGAGGTCGCGGTGCGCCACCGCCGCGCGTACCCGGACAACCCGACCGACCGCGTGCACCGCGGCCTGGACACCGGCGGCGAGTACGCCTACCGCCGCGAGGGCGAACTGCACCTGTTCACGCCGGAGACGGTGTTCCTGCTGCAGCACGCGTCGAAGACGGGCCGCGAAGAGGTCTACCGCAAGTACACCGAAGAGGTGCACCGCCTCTACCGCGAGGGCGGCGCGCTGCGCGGGCTCTTCGAGTTCCGCGAAGGCGCGCGCGAGCCCGTGCCGCTCGACGAGGTCGAGCCCGTGGAGGCGATCCTCAAGCGCTTCAACACCGGCGCGATGTCCTACGGCTCGATCTCGGCCGAGGCCCACGAGACGCTCGCCATCGCGATGAACCGCATCGGCGGCCGCTCCAACACGGGTGAGGGCGGCGAGGACGCGGAGCGCCTCTACGACCCGACGCGGCGCAGCGCCATCAAGCAGGTGGCGAGTGGCCGGTTCGGCGTCACGAGCGAGTACCTGGTCAACTCCAGCGACATCCAGATCAAGATGGCGCAGGGCGCGAAGCCGGGTGAAGGTGGCCAGCTGCCGCCGAACAAGGTGTACCCGTGGATCGCGCGCACGCGGCACTCGACGCCGGGCGTCGGGCTGATCTCGCCGCCGCCGCACCACGACATCTACTCGATCGAGGACCTGGCGCAGCTCATCCACGACCTGAAGAACGCCAACGAGCAGGCCCGCGTCCACGTGAAGCTGGTGTCTTCGCTGGGCGTCGGCACGGTCGCGGCGGGCGTGTCCAAGGCGCACGCCGACGTGGTGCTCATCTCCGGGCACGACGGCGGCACCGGCGCGTCGCCGATGAACTCGCTCAAGCACGCGGGCACCCCGTGGGAGATCGGCCTCGCCGAAACCCAGCAGACGTTGCTGCTCAACGGTTTGCGCGACCGCATCACCGTGCAGGTCGACGGCGCGATGAAGACCGGGCGCGACGTGGTGATCGCGGCGCTGCTCGGCGCCGAGGAGTACGGCTTCGCGACGGCCCCCCTCGTCGTCGCGGGCTGCGTGATGATGCGCGTGTGCCACCTCGACACGTGTCCGGTGGGCGTCGCGACGCAGAGCCCCGTGCTGCGCAAGCGGTACACGGGCCAGGTCGAGCACGTCGTGAAGTTCTTCGAGTTCGTGGCCGAAGAGGTGCGGGAAACGCTGGCGCAGCTGGGTTTCCGCACGCTCGACGAGGCCATCGGGCACGCCGAGCTGCTCGACACGGCCGAGGCGCAGGCGCACTGGAAGTCGGCCGGGCTCGACCTCGCGCCGATCTTCGAGATGCCGTCGGAGACCCCGTACGGCGGTGCCAAGCGCCGCGTGCGCGGGCAGGACCACGGTCTCGAGCACGCGCTGGACCGCACGCTCATCCAGCTCGCGGAGGCGGCGCTGGAGGACGCGCACCCGGTGCGGCTGGAACTGCCCGTGCGCAACGTGAACCGCACCGTCGGCACGCTGCTGGGCTCCGAGATCACGCGCCGCTACGGCGGGGAGGGCCTGCCCGAGGACACGATCCACGTGCTGCTCACCGGTTCGGCCGGGCAGTCGCTGGGTGCGTTCCTGCCGAGCGGCCTCACGCTCGACATGGTCGGCGACGCCAACGACTACGTCGGCAAGGGCCTCTCGGGCGGGCGGATCATCGTCCGGCCGCACCCCGACGCCAAGTTCGCCGCCGAGGCGCAGACGATCGCGGGCAACACGCTCGCCTACGGCGCCACGAGCGGGGAGATGTTCCTGCGCGGCCAGGTCGGCGAACGCTTCTGCGTCCGCAACTCCGGCGCCACGGTCGTCGCCGAGGGCGTCGGCGACCACGCCTTCGAGTACATGACCGGTGGCCGCGCCGTGGTGCTCGGCCCGACGGGCCGCAACCTCGCGGCCGGCATGTCCGGCGGCGCCGCGTACGTGCTCGACCTCGACCGCGCGAAGGTCAACGACGACATGGTGGACCTGACCCCGCCGGATGCCGAAGACCTGGTGTGGCTCAAGCAGATCGTCCAGCAGCACCACGACCTCACCCGCTCGGCGGTGGCCGCGTCGCTCCTCGGCGACTGGACGCGGCGCTCGGTGGCCTTCACCAAGGTGATGCCACGCGACTACCAGCGGGTCCTCGACGCGGCGAAGGCGGCTCGCGCCGACGGCCGCGACGTCGACGAAGCGATCATGGAGGCCGCTCGTGGCTGACCCGACCGGTTTCCTGAAGTTCCGGCGCGAAGAGCCGAAGAAGAGGTCCAAAGAGGACCGGCTCGCCTCCTGGGGCGAGGTGTATGCCGACGTGGATCCCGGCGAGCGCAACGAAGCCGTGCGCGCGCAGGCTTCGCGGTGCATGGACTGCGGCATCCCGTTCTGCCACTCCGGCGGTTCGGGCTGCCCGCTCGGCAACCTGATTCCCGAGTGGAACGACCTCGTCAGCCGCGGCGACTGGGCCGCGGCGAGCGATCGGCTGCACGCCACCAACAACTTCCCCGAGTTCACCGGGAAGCTGTGCCCGGCGCCGTGCGAGGCGGGCTGCGTGCTGGCGATCTCGCCGCTGTCGGGCGGGCCCGTGGCGATCAAGCGCGTCGAGGCCACGATCGCCGATCAGTCGTGGGAATCGGGCCACGTGCAGCCGCAGGCAGCCGAGGTCTCCTCGGGCCGGCGGGTCGCCGTGGTCGGGTCCGGGCCGGCCGGGCTCGCGGCCGCGCAGCAGCTGACGCGCGCGGGCCACGAGGTCACGGTCTTCGAGCGCGACGACCGGCTGGGTGGCCTGCTGCGCTACGGGATCCCCGAGTTCAAGATGGAGAAGAAGGTCCTCGACCGCCGCCTCACGCAGCTGCGCAAGGAGGGCACGCGGTTCGTCACCGGCTGCGAGGTCGGCGTGGACCTCACGGTGGAGGACCTGCGTGAGCGCTACGACGCCGTGGTGCTGGCCGTGGGCGCGCTGCGCGGGCGCGACGACCGGACCATCCCGGGCCGCGAGCTCGCCGGCGTGCACCTCGCGATGGAGCACCTGGTGCCCGCCAACAAGTTCGTCGAGGGCGACGGCCCGTCGGCGATCGACGCGGCGGGCAAGCACGTCGTGATCATCGGCGGCGGCGACACCGGCGCCGACTCCTACGGCACGGCGACGCGCCAGGGCGCGCTGTCGGTGACGCAGCTGGACCAGTACCCGGTGCCGCCCACGACGCGCGACGACGAACGTTCGCCGTGGCCGACGTGGCCGTACATCCTGCGCACCTACCCGGCGCACGAGGAGGCCGGCGAGCGGAGGTTCGCCGTGGCCGTGAAGCGGTTCGTCGACGACGGTGAGGGCCGCGTGAAGGCCTTGGAGCTGCAGCACGTCCGCGTGGAGAAGGACCCGGAGACGGGCCGCCGCGAGGTCGTGCCCACCAGCGACGAGGTCGAGGTGCTGCCCGCCGACCTGGTGCTGCTCGCCATCGGCTTCGAGGGCGTGGAGGAGATGCCGCTGCTCGACGGGCTCGGCCTCTCGCTCACCCGTCGCGGCACGCTGTCGTGCGGCCCCGACTGGCAGACCGCGCCGGGCGTGTTCGTCTGCGGCGACGCGCACCGCGGTGCCTCGCTCGTGGTGTGGGCCATCGCCGAAGGCCGCTCCGTGGCCAACGCGGTGGACACCTACCTCACCGGCGATTCGGATCTGCCCGCGCCGGTGCACCCGACGGCGCTGCCACTCGCGGTGGTCTGACCCGCACCCCCCCGGCCGCAGGCCCCGGCGCAACGGCGCGCCGGGGCCTGTTTTTCACCCGTCGGCGGCGTCGCGATCGAGGGTGACACCGGGTCCTTCGCGGACCACGGCACGTCGCCGATCGTTTGAGCGAGAGGCTCACCGCGGGCGGCTGAACTCGGCGGACACCACGCGGGTTCGGGGCTGCCGAGGCTGCGCAGACCGCCGCTGCCGCGCCTCGCCCCCGCCGCGGCGACCAGGCGAGCCGCACCGCCGGGAAGGCCTGGACGCGTGACCCGCGTCGCCCTCGCGCAGCCGGGCGGGGCGGCGAACCTTATCCTGGGTCGCGTGAACTGGACAGTGGACGTTCCCGTCGACACACTTCCCGAACTCCCGCCGCTCCCGCCCGAGCTGCGTGAACGCCTGGACGCGGCGCTGGCGCTGCCCGCCGCGCAGCAGCCCGAGTGGCCCGACGTCGAGCTGGCCAAGCGCGTGCGCGGTGTCCTCGAGAGCGTTCCGCCCATCACCGTGCCCGCCGAGATCGACCGGCTGCACAGCGAGCTCGCGATGGTCGCGCGCGGCGAGGCCTTCCTGCTGCAGGGTGGTGACTGCGCGGAGACGTTCGAGTCCAACACCGAGCCCCACATCCGCGCCAACCTGCGCACGCTGCTGCAGATGGCCGTGGTCCTCACCTACGGCGCCAGCCTGCCCGTGGTCAAGATGGGCCGCATCGCCGGCCAGTACGCGAAGCCGCGTTCGGCGTCCACCGACGCGCTGGGCCTGCCGGTCTACCGCGGCGACATCATCAACTCGCTGGTGCCCAAGCCCGAGCTGCGGGTGCCGGACCCGGGCCGCATGATCCGCGCGTACGCGAACGCGGGTGCCGCGATGAACCTCGTCCGCGCCCTCACCGGCGCCGGCATGGCCGACCTGCACCAGGTGCACGACTGGAACAAGGACTTCGTGTCGTCCTCGCCCGCGGGCGAGCGCTACGAGGCGCTGGCCGCCGAGATCGACCGCGGCCTGCGGTTCATGAACGCCTGCGGGGTCACCGACTCGTCGCTGCAGTCCACCGAGATCTTCGCGAGCCACGAAGCGCTGCTGCTCGACTACGAGCGCGCCCTGCTGCGGCTGGACAACGCCGACGCGGCCAACCCGAAGCTGTACAACCTGTCCTCGCACTTCCTGTGGATCGGCGAGCGCACCCGCCAGCTCGACGGCGCGCACATCGCGTTCGCGGAGCTGCTGGCCAACCCGATCGGCCTGAAGATCGGCCCGACGACCACGCCGGAGCAGGCGCTGGAGTACGTCGAGCGGCTCGACCCGCGCCACGAGGAGGGCCGGCTCACGCTCATCTCGCGCATGGGCAACGGCAAGGTCCGCGAGGTGCTGCCGGCGATCGTCGAGAAGGTCGAAGCCTCGGGCCACAAGGTCATCTGGCAGTGCGACCCGATGCACGGCAACACCCACGAGTCGTCCACCGGGTACAAGACCCGCCACTTCGACCGCATCGTCGACGAGGTGCAGGGCTTCTTCGAGGTGCACCACAAGCTCGGCACCTACCCGGGCGGCATCCACGTGGAGCTCACGGGCGAAGACGTCACCGAATGCCTCGGCGGCGCCCAGGAGATTTCCGACGTCGACCTCTCCGGCCGCTACGAAACCGCCTGCGACCCGCGGCTGAACACGCAGCAATCGCTCGAGCTGGCGTTCCTCGTGGCCGAAATGCTGCGGGGCTGATCCCTCACACGGTGTTCAGGAGCGCGGCGGCGGACTTCACGACGGCGTCGCGCAGGCCGCCGAGGTCGGGCACGGCCTCGGCGTTCGCCTGGAGTCCGATGTGGACGCCGTCGCGGTAGGTCGCGACGGCGATGCCCACGGCGTGGTTCGGCGCCAGCGGCACGAACGGGTAGACCTGCGCCAGCGGCGCGCCCGCCAGCGTCAGGCGCGCCGGCGGCAGCGGCACGGTGGTCACGACCAGGTCGAACAGCAGCGGCGCGGCCCGGCCGGCGGTCTTCGTGCCGAGGCGGTGCAGGACCGTCGGCACGCGCTCGGCCAGCAGCGGGAACGCGCCGGCGCCCCGGGCGGGGCCGGCGGCCTTGTTGCGGGTCATCGCGCGGCGCACCAGGGCGAGGCGCTCCACCGGGTCGTCGACGCCGATCGGCAGGTCGCACAGGTAGCCCGACAGCTTGTTGCCGCCGACCTGCCCGCCCGAGCGGCCGCGCACGCTGACCGGGACGAGGGCCCGCAGCGTGCGCCCGTCGGCGCGTTTGCCGCGGTTGACCAGCCAGTCGCGCAGTGCCCCGGCCAGCACGGCGAGCACCACGTCGTTGCTCGTGCCGCCGTGCGCGCGCCGGATGCGGCGCACGTCGCCGCCGCTGAGGCGCACGAACCCCAGCCGCCGTTCGGCGGACGCCGGCGCGGACACGGGCGAGAGCGGCGGCCGCGCGGCGCGGACCACCGACGTGGCGATCCCGGCCTGCGCGAGCCCGCTGCCCAGCGCGTCCTTCACGGTGTCCAGGGCCGAGCGCGGACGCGGGATCGGCGCCGGCGCGGCGGTGCGGTCCGCGGCCCGGCTCGCGACCGTCAGGCCGTCGAGCAGGCCGACAGTGACCTCGTAGGCGCCCGCGCCGTCGGTGAGCGCGTGGTGCAGTTTGAGCAGCACGGCGAACCCGCCCTGCGGCAGCCCGGTCACCACCGTCAGGTCCCACAGCGGCCGCCCGGTGTCGAGCGGTTCGGCGATCCACCACGACGCGAAGTCCGGTAACGGGTCCGGGTCGTACAGCGTGGTCAGTTCGTGGTGGTGGATGTGCTGCGCCGCAACGAAATCCGGATCGTCCGACCACGACGCCGACCCGGGCGGGAACAGTTCGGTGCGCGTTTTCCGGCGCAGCTGGGGGATTTTCGCCGCACGTTCGGCGAGGGTTTTCGCGATCTCCGCGCCGTCGACCCGCGCGGAAGAAGTGAACAAAAGTACCGCACCCATGTGCATCGGCGCGGTTTCTCTTTCCAGGCACAGAAAAGCGACGTCGAGCGAGCTGAGCGGGGTACGAGCCATCCGACGACCGTCCTCGGTGGGTTTCGTGCGGTGGGTTTTGGTGCGGGAAGGTCCCCACGACACCACCCGCACATGACGGGAGGGTGGTCACCGTGTTTCGCGAGCGCTAACGACCCGCCGTTTCACTCACCCGGGTCACGCCCGGCCCTTGCGTTTCGGCCTCGGCTCGCCCTTCGCGGCTCGCGTCGGCTGCGGCAACTCCACCGGCCACGACGACCGCGGCCCCGCCCCTTCGCCACCCCGCGACGGCTGCGGCAACGGTTCCGTCACCTCGGCCGCCGGCGGCTTTTCCGCCGGCCGCGACGGCTGTGGCAGCGGTTCGTCCGGCGGCTGCGCCACCCGTTCCCCGGCGAACCGGGACAGCTGGAGCAACGGGTCCTCCGCCTGTTCCTTCGCCGGCGCGAACGTGGGCCGCCCCGGATCCGCCCGCTTGCGCTGCGGCAACGGCGACTTCCCGCCGGCCACCCGGTTCGGCAGCGCTCCGTCTGCGGCGTGCCCCGCCGAAGCGGGCTGCCCGGCGGCCGGCGGCCTCGTCCCTTCTTCCGACGCACGGCGGGGGCGCAGCGAGACTCCTTCCAGCAGCGGGCGCGGTGGCGCACGGTGGGACGTCGCACCGTCGGCCGGGTCCTGGCGGGGGAGAAGCGAGGTTTCGGAGGCTGGCAGCTCACCCTCGGCCGTCGGCGTCGTCTCCTGTACCGGTTCCGCAGGTGCTGCTGCCTCCGCCGACGGGCGAGCAGCCTCACCGTTGCGCGCGCGGTCGGCGAAAGCTCGTCGAGGACCCTCTGCCGGCGCGCGGTGGGGGATCGAGGAGCTGTCGTCCGGAGCGCGCCGCGGCAGTGAACCCGCGGCCTCGCCGGCACCCGGCTGTCCGAACTGGCCCGCCGTGGCCGAGAGGTTCCGGAACGCCACCCCGTTGCCCGGGCGCTTCGGCAGGCCCGGCCACAGCTCCCCGGCGCCCAGCGCCGCCGCGTGGATGGCCGCACCGTCCAGCTCCGTGTGGGTTTCCTCGACGTCCCGCTCCAGCCACTGGACCACCACCGTGAACGGCCCGTCCTCGGGCAACGGCCACACGAAGACGCGGTGGTCGAGGTGGAACTGGGAGCCGCCGCAGCCGTGGGCGCGCAGGACGGGGTGGTCGGGTTCCGAGGCGGACGGGACGGAGATCGACTCGGAACTGGCGCGGCTGCCGTCCGGGTAAAGCACGCCCACGAGCAGTGCGTTGTAGTCCGGGATCCGCCGGTGGTCGATGAGGGAGCCGCTGCGGCCCTCCTCCAGGGTGTCGCGCGAGTACACCGTCAGCCGGAGCGTCAGGGCCTCCGGCCAGACTTCGACGCCCCGCAGCGCCACGATCGTGCGTTCGGAGCGGCCGAGCGGACGGGTCCACGGCAGCAGCGCCGGGACGATGTGGTCGCTCGGCGGGCCCATCCACGGGCGGCCCTCGTACCCGAAGAGCTCCCGTTCCCGCACGGGGAACAGGGGTCTCTCACGAGGGCCGTCCGTGAAGAAGCTCATGCGCTACTCGCGCCGGGACAGGTCGCCGTTCGTCAGCGCCTGCTCCGAAGCGGCCGGACCGGTCGACGGGGTCGTGGACCCGCCACCCATGGCGTCCATGAGCTGGCGGGCCAGGCCGAGGCCCGTACCGCCCAGCGACAACGCCTTGGTGAACATGTCCGACATCCCGTCCGCGCCGTTCAGGACCACCATGTGGTCGACGTTACCGAACGCCTGGGCGCCGGCCTCGACGATTTCCGGCCAACGTTCGGCCAGCTGCTGTGCTACCACAGCTTCCTGGTTCTCCGCCAGTGCCGCGGCCCGCGCCTTGATGGCCTCGGCCTCGGCGAGGCCCTTCGCGCGAGCCGATTCGGCGTCCGCGAGACCCTTCGCCTTCGCGGCCTCCGCCTCGGCCAGACCCCGGGCCTGGGCCGCCGCGGCCTCGGCTTCACCGGTGGCGCGGGTGGCGCCGGCCGACGCCTCGGCCCGGGCCTTCGTGGCCTGCGCCTCCGCGTCGGCGGCCGTCTTCACGCGGGTCGCGTCGGCGGCGGCCCGCAGCTCGGTCTCCTTCGCCTCGGCCTGGGCCCGGGCGATCTGCGCGTCGCGGTCGGCGTCGGCCGTCGTGCGCGTCTCGTAGGCCTTCGCGTCGGCCGGCTTGCGGACCTGCGACTGCAACCGCTGCTCGGCCAGCGCGGCCTCGAGTTCGGCCGCCCGCGTCTCCTGGACCACGACCTCCTGGCGCGCGGTCGCCTCGGCCAGCGGGCCCGACTGGCTCGCCTTCGCCTTGGCCTGGTCGACCTCGGCCTGGTACCCCGCCTGCTTGATCTGGCTTTCCCGCATCGCGCCCGCTTTCTGCGCGGCGGCGACTTGCTCGGCCTGCGTGGCCTCCTGGTCACGCTGCGCCTCCGCGATGCGCGCGGCCGCCGCGATGGCCGCGGCGTGCGGCTTGCCGAGGTTGTTGATGTAACCGGACTCGTCGTCGATCTCCTGGATCTGCAGCGAATCGACGATCAGGCCCAGCTTGATCATCTCGGTCGCCGACGACTGCCGCACCTCGCCGGTCAGCGCGTCGCGGTTGTGGATCATCTCCTCGATGGTCAGCCCGCCCACGATCGAGCGCAGGTGGCCCGAGAACAGCTCGTGGATGGTGTCGTTCATGCCCTTCTGCTGGTCGAGGAACCGGCGGGCGGCGTTGGCGATCGAGGCGTAGTCGTCGCCCACCTTGTAGATCACCACCGCGCGCACGGTCACGGGCAGGCCCTGCTTGGTCACGCAGGAAACCTGCAGGTTCACGCCGCGCGTGTCGAGCGAAAGGCGTCGCGCGGTCTGGAAGCCGGGGATCACGTTGACCCCTCGGCCGGTGACGATCTTGAAGCCGAGGCTGTCGGCGGTCTCGGTGCGCTCCACCCGGATCCCCCACCCCGAGATGATGAGCGCCTCGTTCGGCTCCGCGACCTTGTACAGCATCCGCAGGAGGCCGAACAGCACGATCACGGCGACCACCGCGATCGCGACGATGAGCCAGATTTCCATAACCCCTCGCAGCCCGATTTTCGGTTGTTGGCAGCTCTACGACGCAGCTACGGCCGCAGTGGTTGCCACCGTTCGACGTAAACCGTCCGCGGGGGTTCGAAATCCACTACAAGGACCTGTGTGCCCGTCGGGAACCGGGCTTCGGGGTCGGCCGCGTACGCGTAGAACGCCTCGGTGCCGCCCCGCACGCTGAGCAGCACCTCACCGATCAGGCCGGGGCCGACAGCGCCCGTGATCCGCCCGCGGCTGCCGATCATCCGCCGAAGCCCCGGATCTTCACCTTCGTGCCCTTCGGCACCAGTGAGCCGGGCTGCGGGTCCTGCTGGAACACGAAGTTGAAGCCGCCGCCCCCGCCGTGGCCGCGTCCGCCGCCGCCACCTTGCTTGTCGACGTCGAGCCCGGCCTGCTTGAGGATCTGCTCGGCTTCGTCGAACTGCTTGAACCGCACGTCGGGCACCTGCACGGAGTTGGACACGAAGACCCGGACCTGCTTGCTGCCCGGCGTGTTCGCCGGCGGATCGGTGCGCGTGACGCCGCCCGCGGGGATCGTCTGCGAGAACTCCTCGCCGCCGTCCACCGGCTGGAACCCGGCCTGCTGCAGCAGCTGGAACGCCTCGGCCTTCGGCCGTCCCGTCACGTCCGGCACGGGCGGAAGCGGTTCCGGGCCCTTCGACAGGACCACGGTGACCTGGCCGCCGATGTTCACCGGCGTGCCCACCGCCGGGCTGACGCTCATGACGGTGCCCTGCGGCGCCGTGTCGCTGAACGCGGGCGTGCCCTGGGCGACGGTGAGCTGCTGGGCCTGGATCGCCTTCGTCGCGTCGGCCAGCGGGGTGCCGACCTGGATGTTCGGCACCACCGGCCGGCCCTTGGACACGACCACCGACACGGTCGCGTCCTTCTCCAGCTGCGTGCCTTCGGCGGGATCCACCTTGATGACGGTGTTGGCCGGGACGGTGTTGCTGAACTCCTGGCTGTACTTCGGGGTCAGGCTCTCCGCACGCAGCTTGTCGCCGGCTTCGGCCTGCGTCAGGCCCACGAGCTGGGGCACGGCCGCCGTGGTGGGGGCCGATTCGCTGAGGATGAAGGCGAACGCGCCGATGAGCCCGCCCAGCACGAGCACACCCAGCGCCACCAGAGCGATCATCTTGCGCCGGTCGCGCGGCTTCGGCGCGTCCTCGGGACGGGCGTGCGAGCGTGGCCGCGGCGGGGGCGGTGGGGGCGGCACGGCCATCGTCGGCTGTCCGCCCGGCGGCGACGGCGGCGGCCCGGCGGGGACGGCTCGCGTCAGCGCCCGCGTGCCCTGCGGGCCCGAGACGGGCATGGTCCGCTCGGCCACCGGGATGCGCGGCATCGTGCGCTCGGCGTCGGACATGCGGTCGCCGTCCGGCGGCGGGGGCACGGGGATCGGCACGGGCTGCAGGCCCAGCTCCGCGCGCACGGCCTGAAGCTCGGCGAGGAACGCACCGGCGTCGGCCGGGCGCAGCTCGGGATCGCGGCGCGTGGCGCGCAGGATCAGCTCGTCGAGCGCGGGCGGCAGGTCCGGGCGCAGCTCGCTCGGGCGCGGCACGTCGTCGTTCACGTGCCGGTAGGCGACCGACAACGGCGTGTCCCCGGTGTAGGGCGTCGCGCCGGTGAGCATCTCGTACAGCAGGATCCCGGCCGAGTACACGTCGCCGCGGGCCGCGGTGACGCCCGTCGTCACCTGCTCCGGGGAGAGGTAGGCGACCGTGCCCAGGATGACGCTCGAGCTCGTGGTGCCCGCACTGGCAACGGCGCGGACCAGGCCGAAGTCGCCGACCTTCACCACCCCGCCCGACAGAGCACCGCTGCTGCGGCCGATGAGCACGTTCTCGGGCTTCACGTCGCGGTGCACCAAGCCGGCGGCGTGGGCGGCCGCCAGGGCCGACAGCACGGGCTCGGCGATGCTCAGCGCGAGCGCCACGTCGAGGCGGCTCTGCTCGGCCAGCAGGTCGCGCAGCGTCCCGCCGTCGACGAGTTCCATCACGAGGAACGCGAGCCCGCTTTCCTCACCCGCGGGGACGTCGAAGCCCTGATCGTGCACGGCCACCACGTTCGGGTGGTGCAGTTGCGCCGCCGACCGCGCTTCGCGCACGAACCGGTCCACGAACGACCGGTCGTCGGCGAAGCGGGGGTCCATGATCTTGATCGCGACCTGCCGGTCCAGCCGGGTGTCCACACCCCGGTAGACCGACGACATCCCGCCCCGGGCCAGCAGCCGGTCCACGCGGTAGCGGCGTTCGAGCAGCGTGCCGACGAGGCTGGGGTGCGTGCGTGTCACGGCTGGCTATCGTACGGACTGACGCCCGCGGGGGTGAGATGACCTGGCGGGTCACCCGTGCGTACCAGTGGGGAAACCGGTCGAATGTGGCACAGTGTCACGTGTGAGTGGGATACCTGTCGCCGATGACGTCCTCGACTCCGCGGTCGCCGTTCTTCCGCTTGCGGAGGTGGCGGCCGTGCTCGGGATCTCGTCCAACAAGGTGCGCCAGCTGCTTCGCGACGGCCACCTGATCGCGCTGAAACGGAACGGCGAGCTCTGCGTGCCGAACGACTTCTTCGTCAAGGACGGAGTGGTCAAGGGCCTGGCCGGCACGATCACGGTGCTCGCGGACTCCGGGTTCAGCCGCACGGAGATGCTGCGCTGGCTCTTCGCGGAGGACGAGACCCTGCCGGGCGTGACGCCGGTCAACGCACTGCGGACGAGCCACGGCACGGAGGTCAAGCGGCGCGCCCAGGCCATGGCTTTCTAGGCACTTCGCCCGGTTCACCCCGCACTGGCGTGACCACGCCGGGTAGTCGAACGCGGCCGCGGCCCGCCCGTCGCGCCGAACACCCGTACGACCGAAGGCCTCCCCGCGTGCGCGAGGAGGCCTTCGGTGAATCGGTGCAGCTCAGCCCTGCTGCTTGTCGCGCCAGGCGAGCCACTTCTTCACGTCGGTGAGGTCGTGGTCGGGGCCGCCGACGCCGACGGTGAACGTGGTCACACCCAGTTCGGCGAGCTTCGGGCCGAGCTCGTCCGGGTCGCCCTGCACGCCCACCGAGCGCTCGATCTCGCCCGGGTCGCGGCCGAGGTCGGCGCAGTGCTGGTCGAGGACCTTCACCTTGCGCTCGACGACCTCCGGGTCGCCGAAGCCGTGCCAGATGTCGGCGTGCTTGGCGACGAGCTTGAGGGTCTTCTTCTCGCCGCCACCGCCGATCAGCACGGGGATCTTGCGCGTCGGCGCCGGGTTCAGCTTGCCCAGCCGCGATTCGATGCGCGGCAGCGACTCGGCCAGGTCGTCGAGGCGCCCGCCCGCGGTGCCGAACTCGTAGCCGTACTCGTCGTAGTCCTTTTCGAACCAGCCCGAGCCGATGCCGAGGATGAGGCGGCCGCCCGAGATGTGGTCCACGGTGCGGGCCATGTCGGCGAGCAGTTCCGGGTTGCGGTAGCTGTTGCACGTCACCAGCGCGCCGATCTCGACGCGCGAAGTCGACTCCGCCCAGGCGCCGAGCATGGTCCAGCACTCGAAGTGCAGGCCGTCGGGATCACCGTAGAGCGGGAAGAAGTGGTCCCAGTTGAACACGATGTCCACGCCGAGGTCTTCGGCGGCGGAGGCGGTGCGGCGGATGCTGTCGTAGTCGGCGTGCTGCGGCTGGAGCTGAACCCCGATCCGCAGCCGCTTGGTCGAACCAGTCATGGTTCAGAGCCTACGCACCCGGGAGCGGGCCCACACGGCGACCAGCTGCGGCAGCGCGACGGCCAGCCGGCGGCCCTTGCCGACGACCGCGCGCCGGTTCAGCACGTCGTAGTCCAGGCTCTCGATCTCGTCGAGGATGCCTTCGTAGAGCGTGATCGCGGTGCGCACGCACGGCCGGGATTCGGGGCGCAGCAAGGGAATTCCGGCCTCGGCGCGCCGGTACACCGCGCGGGCGCGCGACACGGCGACGGCGAGGGCGCGCCGCACGCGCGGGTCGGCCGCGTTGCGGCGCCGGGATTCCACGAGCAGCTCACGGTCGACGCCGAACGCCGCGAGTTCTTCCGCGGGCAGGTACAGGCGTCCGCGGTCGAGGTCTTCGCCGACGTCGCGCAGGAAATTGGTGAGCTGGAAGGCTTCCCCGAGCGCCGCCGCGCTCGGTTCGGCTTCCGCCAGCGGCACGACGGTGCCGAACACCGGCAGCATCTGCAGCCCGATCACGCACGCCGACCCGTGGACGTACTCGGCGAGGTCCGCGTACGTCGCGTACTCGGTGACGGTGAGGTCCATCCGCATCGAGTGCAGGAACGCGTCCACGAGCTCGCGCCGGATGGCGTAGCGGTGCACGGTGTCCGCGAGCGCGGCCAGCACCGGGTCCGCCGGCGCACCGCCTTCGTAGACCTCGTCGACCATCCCGGCGACGGTGTCGAGCGCGCTCTTCGGGTCGGAACCCGGTTCGGGGTTGTCCACGAGCTCGTCGGCCATGCGCGCGAAGCCGTACAGCGCGTGCGCCGCCGGCCGGGCGCGCGCCGGCAACAGGCGGGTGGCGAGGAAGAACGTGCGGCCGTGGTGGGCGTTGATGCGGCGGCACTCGGTGTACGCGGCCCGCAGGCCGGGCTCCGTGATGCCGGCGGCGTCCAGTTCTGTCACCGGCCGGTGATCCTTTCCGCGGCGAGACGTCCGGAGATCAGCACCGGCGGGATGCCGACGCCGGGGGTGGTGCCGCAGCCGGCGAGCACCACGTTGCCCGCCGCCCGCACCAGGTTGGCGGGCCGGAAGGGGCCGGTCTGCGTGAACGTGTGGGCGAGCGAGAACGGCGTGCCCGCCGCGAGCCCGCGCGCGGCCCAATCGGTGGGCGTCACGAGTTCGTCCACGGTGAACTCGGCGCCGAACCCGGTGAGCCCGCGCCCTTCCAGCGTGCGCACGAGTTCTTCGCGGTAGGCGGGACCGACGCGTGGCCAGTCGATCTGGCCGCGGCGCAGGTTCGGGGCGGGCGCGAGCACGGACACGATTTCGCCGCCGTCGCCCGCGAGGCCGGGCTCCGTCGCGGTCGGGCGCGTGACGAGCAGCGAGGGATCGCTCATCAGGCGACCGTCGCGCACGATCTCGGCGAACGTCTGCTCCCAGGCGCGGCCGAAGAAGATCGTGTGGTGCCCGAGCTGGTCCCACGACCTCGTGGTGTGCCCGTGCAGCACCACGGCCGAGGGCGAGTACCGCAGCGGCAGGACCCGGTTCGGTCGGGCGCCGAGGAGCCGGTAGGCCGTGCGCAGTTCGGTGGCGAGCACGACGGCGTCGCAGTCGATCCGCTCGCCGGTGCGCGTGCGGACCGCGCGCACGCGCGACGACACCCGCTCCAGCCACGCCGCCTCGGTGCCGAACCGCAGGTCGGCGCCGGCTTTCGCGGCGGCGTTGGCCATGGTCCGGGCGATCGCGCCCATGCCGCCGCGCGGGTAGTAGACGCCGCCGACGGTGTCCATGTACGCGATCACGCCGTACGCGCCGAGCGCCCGCGCCGGGTCGAGCCCGGCGTACAGCGCCTGGAACGAGAAGAGCCGTCGCACGCGCTCGTCGCGCAGGAAGTGCGCGACCTTCGGGCCGAGCCGGCCGAACCCGCCCAGCGCGGCGAGCTTGGCCAGCTCGGGGCGCGCCAGATCGAGCGGCGTGTCGAAGTTGGCGCCGATGAAGCGGTCCTTCTGCACCGCGTACAGCTCCGTGAGCCAGCGTCGCAGCGCGCGGTATCCGGCGGCCTCCACGGGGCCGGCGAACGCGCGGATCTCCTCCTCCATCGCGTCGCCGTCGGTGCGCAGCGCGAGCGTGCTGCCGTCGGCGAACCGGGCGTGGTAGGCGGGGTCGAGCTTCGTGAGCTGCAGCGTGTCCGCGAGGGATTCGCCGACGGCGTGCAGGGCCTCGTCGACGAGCTCGGGCATGGTCAGCACGCTCGCGCCGGTGTCGACGGCGTTCGCGCCGAAGTCCTGCTGGCCCGCGCGGCCGCCGGGCACCTTGTCCTGCTCCAGCACCGTGACGCGCCGGCCCGAGCCCAGCAGGTGCAGCGTCGCGGAAAGCCCGGCCAGGCCCGCTCCGACCACCACCACGTGATCGGTGGGCCCGGTGACGGCTTTGGTCACGAGGTCCGCCGCGTCGCCTTGCCGACCAGCTCGGCCAGCGCGGCCGGCGCCGGCTCGGCCAGGTGCGCGCGGTCGAGCGCGGCCATCGCCGAGTGGGTGAGGTCGTCGATGCGCCGCTCGACGGCGTCGACCGCGCCGACGCTCGTGAGCGCGTCGCGCACGGTGTCGACGGCCGTGTCGGACAGATCGGCCTTGCCGATCGCGCCGGCGATCACCTTCGCCGCGGCCGACTCGCCGCGTTCGTCGGCCAATTGCAGGCCCAGCGCCACGAGCAGCGTGCGCTTGCCCTCGCGCAGGTCGTCGCCGGCGGGCTTGCCGGTCACGGACGGGTCGCCGAACACGCCCAGCAGGTCGTCGCGCAGCTGGAACGCCACGCCGACGTCACCGCCGAACTCCAGCAGCGTGGTGACCAGTTCCTCGTCGGCACCGGCCAGCGCCGCGCCGAGGTGCAGCGGGCGTTGCACGGTGTACGCGGCGGTCTTCAGCCGGTCGATCCGCAGCGCGGCCTCGGGCGAGGCGTCGCCGACGGCCTGCGTCCGCACGTCCAGGTACTGCCCGGCGAGGACCTCCGTGCGCATCGCGCGCCACGCCGGCCGCGCCCGCGCCAGCGTCTCGGCCGGCAGCGGGGCCTCGGCGAACATGTCGTCGGCCCACGCCAGTGCGAGGTCGCCGACCAGCACGGCCGTGGCCAGCCCGAACGTCGCGGGCGACCCCAGCCACCCGTGGTCCGCGTGCACCTTCGCCGACGCCACGTGCACCGTCGGGAACCCGCGGCGCGAGTCGGAGGAGTCGATGAGGTCGTCGTGGATCAGCGCGCAGGCCTGGATCAGCTCCAGGCTCGCGACGACCTGCAGCGCCCCTTCGGCGTCCTTCCCCGACGCCGCACCGCCCGCGCCGCGCCAGCCCCACCACGCGAACGTCGGCCGGATGCGCTTGCCGCCGTTCAGCACGAACCCCGACAGCACGTCGATGCCGGCGCGCACGCTCGGTTCCGTCCGCACGATCCCGTCGCCGGCCCGGCCGAGGAACGCGGCCAGCGCCCGCTCGACGTGGGCGGGCAGGTCGTCGTCGAAACCGGGCACATCCATGCCGCCATCATCCGGGGCACGCGCCCGCACGGTGCCGCCGGGTGCCCCGGATGTGGCGAACGAGACGTCAGGTACTGGTGATCGCACCACGCCCCGCCGCCGGGACGGCAACCGCAGGTCCGCGCCTTCCGGCTCGGGCCGGTGCAGTGCCGGCTACCCGGTCCAGAACTCGCCCGGCAACCCGGCCGCGGCGAAGTACTCCGCCGCTTCGGCCGGGTCGCGGCGGCGGTAGCCGTACTCGAGGCGACCGGCGTACCAGCCTTCCGCCAGCCGCCACAGGGCCGGCAGGTCCAGCACCGCGCCCTTGGCCATCCCGGTCCGCGTGACCCATTCGTCCACACAGGACTCGTCGCAGAACAGGCGCTGGACCGAGCACGTGTGGCGCACGTCGTCCCACATGCGGGCCGTCGGCACGGGGAAGTGGGCGACGTACGCGCCCGCTGGGGGCGCGGAACGGTTCACGACGAGCGCGGTGGGCGAGGAGCAGCCCGGGCAGCGCGTGGCCACCAGCACCTCCGGTTCGGCGGGCACGAGGTGCGGGATCGCGAACGAATCCCACGCGCAGCCACCCCACCAGAGCGTGCGGGCGCCCATCACTGAAAAGCCGAGCGGGATCGCCGCGAACGGGTGCGCCAGCGCCACGTGCTCGCACTCGTCGAGGACGAGGTGGCGCTCGTCCGCGAGGCGGTGCAGTGCCTGCTTGGCCACGGCGAGTGAACCGTGGGCCGCATCGGCCAGCTCAGGGCCCGTTGGCGCGCGCCCGTGGGTGGCGAACGCCTGGTACACAGCCACTCGTACGTCTTCGTCCCAGGCGGTGTCGTCTTCGCTGCTCATCGCAGGCTCCTCGGCGGAGAGTTCCCCGTCTGACGGTACCCGTGGCCAAGGCCACGCGCCGGGGCTGCCCGTGTCCGGTTTGGCCCACTAACATTTCCTTTCATGAGGTCCGTGATCGAGCGGTTGCAGGGGGACTCGCCCAAGTTCTCCATCGAGTTCTTCCCACCCCGGGACGAAGCCGACGAGGCGGTGCTCTGGCGCGCCGTCCGGGAGCTCGAGCCGCTGGACCCGGCGTACATGTCGATCACCTACGGCGCGGGCGGTTCGAGCCGCGACGGCACGATCCGCAGCATCGCCCGCGTCGCCACCGAGACCACGCTCTGCCCGATGGCGCACCTGACGGCGGTCGACCACTCCGTTTCGGAGCTGCGCAACGTGATCGGCTGGTACGCGGCCGTCGGTGTGCGCAACATCCTCGCGCTGCGCGGCGACCCGCCGGGCGACGTCTACGGCGACTGGGTGCCGCACCCGCAGGGCCTCACCTACGCCGAAGAGCTCGTGGAGCTCGTCCGCTCCCTGGGCGACTTCTGCGTCGGCGTTTCGGCGTTCCCGTACGGGCACCCGCGGTCGCCGGACCTGGAGTCGGACACGAAGTACCTCGTGCGCAAGTTCCGCGCTGGGGCCGACTTCGCGATCGCGCAGCTGTTCTTCGAGGCCGAGGACTTCCTGCGGCTGCGCGACCGCGTCGCCGCAGCGGGCTGCGACGCCTTGGTGCTGCCCGGGATCATGCCCTTGACGACGCCGCGCACGCTGCACACCACCATCAAGCTCTCCGGCGCGGCCGCGTCGCAGCGGCTCCTCGACCGGCTCGAGCCGCTGTCGGACGACCCGAAGGCGTTCCGCGCGGCCGGTCTCGACGCCGTCACCGAGCTGTGCGAAAAGCTCATCGCCGAAGGCGTGCCCGACTTGCACTTCTACACGTTCAACCGGTCGAAGGCGACGCGCGAGGTCGTGACCCGGCTGGGGCTGGTCCCCGCCCGGGCGTAAGTCGCGCAAGTCCGTACCGCCGGCGGGGTTCCGGCCGGTACGGTGCGGCCCATGGCAACAACCGAACAGAGCGTGCACGGTATCTCCGACCGGTACGTCGACGATTACGCGGCCGTCGACCCGGTCGCCGCCACCATGCTCGGCGTCGCGGGGTACGACGACCAGCTCACCGACTACTCGCCCACCGGCCACGCCGCCCGCGCGGCGCTCGCGACGCGCGCCCTGGCCGAACTCGCCGCGACCGAACCCACCGGCGCGGGGGAGCGCGTCGCGAAAGCCGTGTTCGCCGAACGCGTCGGCCTCGACGTCGAGATCCACGACGCCGGCCTCGACGTCGCTTCGCTGAACGTGATCGCGAGCCCGGTGCAGGACCTGCGCATGGTGTTCGACCTGATGCCGACGGAGACCCCCGAACAGTGGGCGGACATCGCGGCCCGGCTGGGCAAGGTGCCCGAGGCGCTCGCGGGGATCCGCACGTCGCTCCTGACCGCGGCCGACGCGGGCCGCGTCTCGGCGCTGCGGCAGATCGGCAAGGTCGCGGAGCAGTGCGACACGTGGGCGGGCCTCGGTGACGCGCCCGGGTTCTTCGCCGGACTCGTGGGCGCCGCCGGCGAGGTCGGGGGCGCGCTGACGAACGACTTGCGGGCCGGCGCCCGCGCCGCGGAGGAGGCGTTCGCGGAGTTCGCGGGGTTCCTGCGGGCCGAGCTCGCGCCGAAGGCACCGGCCAAGGACGCCGTCGGCGAGGACGTGTACAAGCTGTGGTCGCGCTACTTCATCGGCGCGTCGCTCGACCTGCGCGAGGCCTACGAGTGGGGCTGGCAGGAGTTCTCGCGCATCGAAGCGGAAATGCGCGAGGTGGCCGGCCGGATCCGGCCGGGCGCGACCGTCGCCGAGGCCGCCGACGTGCTCGACGCCGACCCGCGCTACCGCGTGCACGGCCGGCCGCAGTTCGAGGCCTGGATGCAGGCCCTGTCCGACGACGCCCTGCAGTCCTTGCGCGGCAAGCACTTCGACATCCCCGACCGGCTCATGGCGCTGGAGTGCCGCATCGCCCCGCCGGGCGGCGGCGTCGGCGCGTACTACACCGGGCCGAGCGAGGACTTCAGCCGCCCGGGCCGGATGTGGTGGTCGCTGCCCGCGGACAAGGACGAGTTCACCACGTGGCGCGAAGTGTCCACTGTGTACCACGAAGGCGTCCCGGGCCACCACCTCCAGATCGCGACGGCCGTCAACCAGGCCGGGCGCCTCAACAAGTACCAGCGGCTGATGACCTTCATCTCCGCCCACGGCGAGGGCTGGGCCCTCTACGCCGAGCGCCTGATGCAGGAACTGGGTTACCTGTCCGACGACGGCAACCTCCTGGGCATGCTTTCGGAGCAGCTCTTCCGCGCCACCCGCGTCGTCGTCGACCTCGGCATGCACCTGGAACTGCAGATCCCCGCCGGCACCGGTTTCCACGAGGGCTCGCGGTGGACGCCCGACCTGGGTCTGGAGTTCATGCTGACGCGCACCATCACGGACCAGGCCCACGTCCGCGACGAGATCGACCGCTACCTCGGCTGGCCCGGCCAGGCCCCCGCCTACAAACTCGGCGAACGCCTCTGGCTCTCCGCCCGCGACGACGCCCGGCAACGGCTGGGGGATTCGTTTGACATCAAGGAGTTTCACACGCGGGCCCTCGAGATGGGTGGGATGGGACTGGACACGTTGCGGGAGCAGTTGGCTCAGTTCGAGTGAGATTCGGGCTGGCTGGCCGGGTTCGGTTCGACCGGCCAGCCGGTTCGGCTCGGTTTGGTGCGGCGGCCAGGTTCGGCTTGGGCTCGTTTGGCCGGGTCTGGCTTGGCTGGGTCTCGCTTGGCTGGTTCGGCTGGATTCTGAGTTGCCCCGCCTGGGTTGGCTCGGTTCGGCTGGATTCTGGGTTGCCCCGCCTGGGTTGGCTCGGTTCGGCTGGGACTGGCTTGGCTGGTTCGGCTGGGTCTCGAGATTGCGTGGTCTGGCTCGGCCTGGTGGCCCGGCCTATCGGGCCGGCCCGGCTCCGTCGGTTGGCTCGACTCGACTCGGCCTTGTTGAGCCGGTCCGGCTGGCCCGGCCCGTGGTGCGGCCGAGCCAGGCTCAGCCGGTCCGGTCCGGTCAGGTTCGGTTCGACTTGGGTTCGTTGGCTGGATCTGGATTGGCTGGTCTGGCTCGGTCGGCTGGATTTGGGTAGGTCTGGCTTGGCCTTTTGGCCCGGCCGACCCGGCGCGGCCGGCCCGGCCCGGCCGACCCGGCGCGGCGGGCTTGGCGCGGCGGGCTTGGCCCGGCCCGGCTTGCCGCACCCTCTCTGCTCCCCGGTCTGCTCGGCTTGGCTTCGTCTTGTCGATCTGGCTTGACTTTGTTGGACCGCCCCGCCCGCGGGTTGGCCCAGTCGGCGCGGTTCGGCTTCGCCAGGCCTCGTTGATCCGGATTGGCTGGGTTTCCCGCCCGCCCCCGCCCGACTCGGCATGGCGCGGCCAGGCTTAGCCGGTCCGGTCCGGTTCGACTTGGTGAAGTCCTCTGCAGCGTCGACGCGTCAGAGGGCTTTCCCTTGCCCGACGGTGGTTCTGCTCCCGCCCTCGAACAGTAACCGACTCCGCGTCGCACTCGCCGCGCTCGGCCTGAGTTGTCCACACGGGACCCGAGTTGTGGACAACTCGGCCCCCAAAACCGCTCAGCCCCGAAATTGTCGGGGGTGCCCGATAGACTGGACGTGGGACGCCCCCCTCGGGAGGGCGGGGGCATGTCGGCCCGGGGTCTGGTGCGGGGCAATGCACGGCAGCCCGCTCGGGCAGGGCCAGCCGCAGGCTGGATCAAGCCAAGCTCCGCGGAAAAATTCCAGCGCCGCACAACCCTCAGCCGTGTGCAAACAAGCCAACAATCGGCCCAGGCAAACACAAGCCGTCACCCGGGCAAGCCGGAGACGTGGGCGAGTGCCGAAGCCGGGCGCACAAGTCCCAGACAGTCAACCGCAGACCGGACGAAACACAAGGCGCCACGGCCAGGAAAAGCACACCAAGGCAACCCAAACCGACCACCCAAAACCAGTCGCCACCCAGACCCGCCAGCCCCTACACTCCCGCCCGTGCACCGGATCTTCCTCGTCACCCCACCCCCCGCGCTCTGAGCGGGGTGGTGCCCGCCGCGTGAGCCCGTGCCGGGTCCGCGGCCGGTCCGTGCTGTCTGCAGAACCGCCCCGCGTCGTCGATTGCCGGATTCCTTCGACGCTGGAGCAAAAAAGTGCATATCTCTTCACGTGCCCGTGCGTCAGGTGCGCTCGTTTTCGCCGGGGTGCTGTGGGGGACCGGGGGGCTGGCCGGGTCGTTGCTCGGGCAGCTGGCCGGGCTGCACCCGCTCGCGGTGGCCGCCTACCGGCTCCTCCTGGGTGGCGCGGCCGGGCTCGTGGCCGTGCGCCGGAAACCCCGGTCCGTCACCGAAGTGCTGATCGTCGGTGGGTTGTTCGCGTTCTTCCAGACCACGTACTTCGCCGCGGTCGCGCTGAGTTCGGTCGGGGCCGCGACGATGACGACCATCGGTGCGGCGCCCGTCCTGCTCACGATCGCCGCCGCGATGAGGAGGCGGCCGCGGCCCTGGACGCTCGTTTCGGTCGCCGGGGCGGTCGCGGGGCTGGTGCTGCTGCGCTGGTCGCCGGGTGAAACCGCAGCTGGGATGATCCTCGCGCTGCTCGCCGCGGCGGGGTTCGCCGTGCTGACCGCCCTGCCGAGGAAGGACGACCCGGCCGTCACCACGGCGTTCGGCTGCCTCGCCGGCGGCCTGCTGCTGACCCCGGCCGCGCTCGCGGTGGGGATGGGCCTGCCGGCCCGGCCGGACGTTCTGCTGACGGCCGCGTACTTCGGCGTCGTGCCGACGGCGCTCGCGTACGCGGCGTACTTCCGCGGCCTCGCCGGAGCCCACCCCGTGCTGGGCGCGCTTTCGGCGCTGCTGGAGCCGCTCACGGCGACCGTCCTGTCCGTCGTGTTCCTGCACGAACGGCTGAGCACGCCGGCGTGGTGCGGCGCGGCGCTGCTGGTCGGCGCGCTGGCGATCGGCTACTGGCGGCCCGAACCTAGCGCGGGTCGAGCGGCAGCGGGCGGCCGAGGATCGCGAACGGCCGCGGGTCGCCCGTGAACTGGTAGTCGCGCAGGACGTCGGTGAAACCGGTGCGCCGGTAGAGTTTCCACGCCCGGCTGGTGCCTTCGGGCGTGGAGAGCAGGACGTTGGCGTTGGGGACGCCGTCGAGCAGGCGGCGCAGCAGGTCCTCACCGATCTGCTTGCCCTGGTTCTCGGGCCGCACGTGGATCTCGGTGAGCTCGAAGTAGTCGCCGAGCCAGCGGTCCGCCTCGGCCGGTCCGGACCGGCGCGTGAGCCCGTGGCGGACCTGCTCGTGCCACCACTGCCCGGCGCGGCCGGTGTACCCGTAGGCGAGGCCGAGCAGCGCGTCGTCGGCGTCGAGGGCGGCGATGCAGCGCCAGCCTTCGCGCAGCGCGTGGGTGAGCCACATCGGCGCGCGCTGTTCGGCCGTGCCGTCGGGGTAGCGCATCGCCTTGACGTAGATGGCCAGCGCCTCGGACAGGCGCGTGCGGAACTCGTCCGGGGACAGCTGCGCGTACCGGGAAACTCCGGAGGACATGGCGGTCACGGCTGTCCATCCTCCCCTCCGGCCGCCAGTGCGCCCGGAGTGCCCCCGGTCAACGCGACGAGCCCGTCGAACGTCGTGGGGAACACCGACTTCGGGTGCCCGGCCGCGGCCCACACCTCGTCGTACGCGCGCAGCGCGGTGTCGACGAGCGTGACCAGCCGCCGCGGGTGGCCGACGGGGGCGACGCCACCGATGGGCTGCCCGGTGCGCTCGCGCACGAAGTCCGCGTCGGCCTTGCCGACTTCGGCGAACCCGGCGAGCTCCGCCAGCCGGGCGGGGTCGGCGCGGTGCGCGCCGGACGTGAGGGCGAGCAGCGCCACGTCCTCGCCGTTGGCCGTGCGCGCGCGGAAGACGAGGCTGTTGGCGATCGCACCGACCGGCACCCCGAGCGCCTCGGCGGCCTGCGCCGCGGTGCGGACCTCGGCGGGCAGCACGCGGACGCCTTCGGCTGCGGTCCGCTGGCCCGCCTCGGCGAGCGCGGCTGTGACCTTGGCGACGGCGGGATGGTCGAGCGAGCTCATGCCGTTATCAGATCACGCCTACGGCACCGTGTCCCGCACCACGTCCCCGGATTCCACCGGCGGGGTTGAGAGAACGCGGCACCGGGGGTTACTCTGGAAATCGTTCGAACAGACGTTCGACATCCGGTGAGTGTTCACCGGCCGGTGCCCGGCGAGGGGCGGGGGAAGCGCCTCGCCGCCGGGCACCGGCCGGGCTCACCCGAGCAGGAGGAGGGTCGTCATGTCCGTCTCGGTCGTGTCCCCCACGGATTCCGGGCAGCCGCAACTGCCCCTGTCGCTGCGCCCGCCGGTGCACCCGGCGGCCGCCACCCTGCTCGCCCAGGCCAAGCGTGCGCTGGCCGATGCCGAAAACGAACGTGATCCCGCCGAGCGGTTCATCGGGGCGTACCTCGCGGCGCTGCGCGGCGCGGGGGCCGTGCTCGCCGTGCGCGGGCGGCCGCGCCGGGGCCGCGGGCGTCCGGCCAGCGGCTGGGTGCTGCTCGACTCCGTCGCTCCGGAGCTGCGGGAGTGGTCTGCCTTCTTCGCGGCCAACTCGGCCACGCGCGCGGCCGCCGAGGCCGGCATCACGGGCAAGGTCACGGCGGAGTCGGCCGCCGAGCTGGCGCGCGCCACGGGGTTGTTCCTGGAAGTCGTCCGGCGGGTGGTCCACGGCCTGCCCATCTCCGGCGAAGCCAATGTCGCGTGAGCTCGGTCCGGTCGACCACGGCCGGTTGCTCGAAGCGCTGGAGATCGAAGCGCGCGTGCTGGGGGAGGTGGCGCACGCGGCGTCGGCGGAGGCGCCGGTGCCCACCGCACCCGGCTGGACGGTGAGCGAGCTGCTGCGCCACGTCGGCAGCGTCTACGGGGTCACCCTCGGCTGGCTGCGCGAAGGGCGCAAGCCCGCGCAGTGGCAGCGCGGCCCCCGCCAGGACGAAACGGTGGCCGACTACTACGCCGTCGCGCGCGACGCCCTGGTGGCCGAACTCGCCGCCCACGACCCCGCCGACCACGCCGCCACGTGGTGGCCCGCCGACCCGACCTACGGCTTCTGGCGCCGCCGCACGCTCCACGAGACGCTCGTCCACCGCGTCGACGCCGAGCGCGCCGCGGGCACCGTCCACCCGGCCGTGCCCGCCGACCTCGCCACCGACGGCGTCGACGAGGTCCTCACCCTGTACTTCGGCCACCGCCTCGCCCTCATGGGCCTCGCCGGCACCCGCCTCGGCACCGTCGGCGTGCAGACGGGCGGCCACAGCTGGATCGCCCGCGCCGGTCCCGACCGCATGGAGGCGTGGCGCTGCTCGCCGGAGGAAGCCGAAGCCGCCGACGAACTCGTCAGCGGCGAACCGGCCAACGTCTACCTCTGGCTGTGGGGCCGCGCCGCCCCGACCGCCGTCATCTCCACCGGCGGCCACGACCTGGCAGCCCAGCTCTGGGCCCTGCTTCGGCTGGCCACCCGCTGAACCGGAGAGTGGGGAAGCTTTCCCGGTTCACCCGGCGGTTTCTGTCGGTGGCGCCCGCTACGGTCCCGCCATGACCACCGGCCCGGCGAACCTGACCATCGACGCCGCACGGCCCCAGGAGCTGGCCCGCTTCTGGGCCGCGCTGCTCGGCTGGCAGGTCGTCACGGCTGCGGAAACGCAGAGCACCGCCTTTGCAAGGCGGGGGCCGGTGACAACGGGGGATGGCCCGGCTCCGCGGGGGCCGGCAACCGGTGAGGAAGGCGGCGCACAAGGCCCAGCTGTGGGATTCGAGTCGTCGATGCCCGCTACGGGAGGGCGGCACTCTGTCGTCGGGCGCGAGCCTGGGCAAGCCGACACCGGAGCGGGGCAACGCGTGACCAGGACCGGCGGCGAAGGTGCGAGCAGCGCACCGGGCCCGGTCGCGGGATTGGAGTCGTCGAGCGCCGCCTCCGGAGGGCAGCGGTCGGTCGGTGCTGTCGAGGATGCAGTGGCCGTGCGGCCGTCGGCGGGGGACGGGTGTGGGTTCGACCTCGTGTTCGTGCCCGAGGAGGGGCCGAAGCGGGGCAAGAACCGGTTGCACCTCGATCTCGCGAGCCGCACGGACGGGCACCAGCGGGAGCTCGTCGAGCGGGCCCGGGTTCTGGGCGCGCGGTGTCTCGACGTCGGCCAGGGGGACGTGCCGTGGGTGGTGCTCGCGGATCCCGGGGGGAACGAGTTCTGCGTCCTCGAACCGCGCCGCGAGTACGAGCGCGCGGGGGCGCTCGCGGCGCTGGTGGTCGACGCCACTGAGCCGGCGGAACTCGCGGAGTTCTGGTCGGCCCGCCTCGGCTGGCCGGTCGTGGCGAGGCATCCGGTGATCGTCACCCTGCGCGCGCCGTCGGGGCGGGGGCCGGCGATCGAGTTCCTGCGGTCGGCCGACGTGAAGAGCGGACGCAACCGGCTGCGCGTCCACCTCGGTGAACGGCCCGATCCCGCCGTGGATCCCGAGGGCAACGAATTCGCCTGAACCGCCGCCGCGAGGTCTCTCGGTGCAGGCAGGTGTGGGCGAATTGCTCGTGCTGCTGTTGAGCTCCGCCGAAGACCACCTGGTGTTCGGCGACGTCGTCCGCGACTGGGGCCGGCTCGGCGAGATCATGACCGGCTCAGCCAGCACGACGCCAGCCACGACACCACCGACTACCGCGCCCCGCCTGGTCACCAGCCCCGGAAAACGTGCACCTCCTCGTGCGGGCACCCCGGATTTCCGTGGCCGCGAAGGAAACCACGCCGACGGCACCCGGCTAGAGAGCTCCCGCGGCGGCTTCGAACCTTCCAGCGCAGGCAGCCCGAGGTCGCCGAACACCGCGTCCGGGTTCCCGCCGACCGCCGCGCCGGCCGTCTGCACCCACTCCGGCACCGCGACCTGGTCGAGCAGCGCGCGGTTGGCGACCGCATCCGGCAGCGCGGCGAACCCCTCGGCGCCCAGCCGGAAGTTCACCGACACGAACACAACGCCGCGTCGTGCGAAGGCCGCGCCGTCGTAGATCGGCATCGCCGACGAGCCCGTGACGTTCGAGCCGCCGCGCAGCCACACCAGCACCGGCAGGTCGGGTCGGGCGTCCACACGTTGAGGTTCAGGCACCCGGCACCACCGGCTCCGCCGGGAACGAACCCGGCAGCGGCACCGAAGGCGCGGTCGGCCCGAACTCGAGCGCGTCGCGCACGCCGTCTCACCCAGCGGGCTTACGCGGCGCCCGGAAGCGGCCGGAGCCGAAGGGCGCGGCGGCGTAGGGGATGCCCAGGAACCGCGTGACGCCTTCACCCACGCTGCCCCGGGTGCTGACGACGGGATCGATCACGCCACTGTTACCACCGCCTGCCGCGGCGCGGGGCGTCTGCCCGAAACAGCACGGTTTCGGAGCCCACAAGAAAGGGCCCCTGACCGGCGCGAAGCCGGCCAGGGGCCCTTGTTCACCCAGCTACTGTCAGCCGTCCGTCTCGGCCGACGGGATGTAGGCACCCGGCACCTGGTCCGGCGAGTAGATCTTGTTCTCGCCGGGGTACGGGGTCTTCCACCCGTGCACCTGGTACCACGTGAAGTGGTCCATCTGCTCGGGGTTGGCGGAGTCCGGGATCGCGCCCGGACCGGTGAAGTGCTGGTTCTTCTGCCACGTCGCCCACTGGGACGCGACCTGCTGCTGTTCAGCCGGCACCGCGGTGGGCGGCTGGACGGCCGCGAACTGCGGAGCGACCGTGTCCGAACCGCACGACGGCTGCGTGGCGAGACCGGCCGTCAGCGACGTCCGGTTCGGCACCGCCGTGAACGGCGTGAAGTCCGGCTTGTTCGTGAAGGCAGTCGCCATCGGGGTGGCCGCGCTGTCCTTCTGGTTCATCGGCTGGATCCCGAGGATCTGCTCGATCGTGCGGATCATCGTGATCTGCGAGTAGTACCGGTTGTCGACCACACCGTGCTGCGCGTACGGGCTGATGACCTGGATCGGCGCCCGGTGGCCGTCGACGTGGTCCAGACCGGCCTGCGAGTCGTCCTCGACCACGAAGATGGCCGAGTCCTTCCAGTACGGGCTGTGCGAGATCTCGTCGACGATCCGGCCGGTGGCGAGGTCGTTGTCCGCGACCTGGGCGGCCGGGCTGGCCGGGCCACCGGTGTGGTCGTTGGAGAGCCAGAACATGTTCAGGTTCGCAGGACCGTTCTTCTCGAAGTCCTGCTGCCAGACCTGCTCCTTGTAGACGTCCGGCACGCTGGTGTCGAACAGCGGGAAGCCGGGCACCGACACGTCGTTCAGCGACGGGATCGCCGAACCGGTCTTGATCGGGTAGGCGCTGGGCTCACCCGTCGCGGCCATGTTCTTGGCGTCGCAGTAGTAGTTCTGCCACGTCCCGCCGGCCGGCTTGGTCTCCAGCGACTGGAACTCGCCGTAGTCCTTGACGGACTTGCCCGCCGCCTGCGCGCCGGTCCAGATGAAACCGGACTTCTGGTGGCCGAGCACGTCGTTCTCGGTGTCGTAGCTGCGCAGGTACTCACCGGCCGAGGATTCGGTGTACTCCGGGTCGTCGGCCTGCATCAGCCAGTTGTGACCTTCAGCCGAGTTCGTGCCGATGTCGTACGTGTTGTCGTACAACCCGAACTGCTGAGCCAGCGCGTGCTGGTTCGGCGTCACGCTCTCGCCGAACTGCGCCAGCGCCGCGTCGCCGTTGCCCTGCGGCATGTCGCCGTAGAGCTGGTCGTAGGTCCGGTTCTCCTTGACGATCAGGAAGACGTGCTTGATCGTCGAGGGGTCACCGAGGCGCTGCGGCACCGGGACCGGCTTCTTGTTGCGGTTGTCGTTCGCGACCTGCACCGAGTTCTCGGTCCAGCCGTTCTGCTTGAACACCTTCGGCGTGTACGACTTGATCGTCTGATCGTCGGGCAGCTGGAAGCGCTGCACGCTGGCCGTCGTGTCGTGCGTGCCGTGCCCGGCGGCCGTGGTCGGGCGCTGGGCGTCGATGCCGCGGGTGTTGGACACGACGATGTCCTTGCCCACCGTGGCGATCGCGGTCGGGAAGTAGTCCGTCGGCAGCAGGCCGATGTAGCTGGTCGGCTCCTTCGGGCTGGCGTAGCGGTAGACGGCGATCGCGTTGGCGCGGCCGAGCGTCACCAGCAGGTGCCCGTCCTGGGTCAGCGTGATGCCGTCGGGCTCGTACCCGACCGACGCCTCGGGCCACGGCTGGGTCGCGATGGTCTGGACGACCTGGTCCTTCGCCGAGTCGATCACGGACACGGAGTTGCTGGAGGTGTTCGCGACGAACACCGTGCCCTTGCTCGTGTACAGCGCGGTCGGGTGCAGCCCCACGTCGATGCTCTTCACCGCGGCGGCCGGGTTCGCGGTGTCGATGACGCTGACCGTGCCGGTGGTGGAGGCACCGGTGGCGGGGTCGGCCGGCACCGGGGTGTTGTACGAGTTGATCGTCGTCTCGCCGGGCTTGGCCATCCGGCCGCCCTCGTTGCTGGCGTACAGCTTGTTGCCCACCAGAACCAGGTCGCGCGGCGCGATGCCGGTGTTCCAGCTCTGCAGCACGGCACCGGTCGCCGCGTTGATGGCGACGACGCGGTTCTGGCCGTTCACCGCGGCGTACACGACGGTGCCGTCAGGCGAGAACACGGCCTGGGCGACCAGGGCGTGCTTGGGTCCGTCGGCGGGGATCTTGACGGAGACGGGGTTCGCGAGCGTGCCGTCGGCGTTCACCGAGAACTTGGTGTAGCCGTCGGTCTGGGCGAGCCACAGGAACTTGCCGTCGGGGGAGTACGACGGGCCTTCCTGGCCGACGTCGTTGCCGGCGATCTTGAGGTTCGCGGTCGACGAGTTGCCGATCAGCTGCTGGACCTTGTAGCTCTTGAGGTCCACGATCGTCAGTGCGATGCCACCGTCGGTGGTCAGGGCGGCGAGGTGCGTGCCGTCCGGGCTGATCGACGACGCCATGATCTTGCCGTTGTTGACGACCAGGCGGTCGCCGATCGGGCTCAGGTACTGGTCGCTGGAGACGACCATCCCGTCCTTGGTCTGCTGCGTGACGTGCTGAGTGCCGAATTGCTGCGTCGAAGCGGTACCGATGCCGGTGCCGGTCACCACGAGCGCGAGAGTGGCGGTACCGGCGGTGGCGAGGCGGACCCGGCGGGATCTGCCGGCGGAAGCTCCGGTGGCGGCTCTCTCGACACGCCTGCGGCGGCGTGTTACCTGCATTGAGTTTTCCCTTCGGGGTGGGTGGTCACAGCAGTTCGACGTTGCCGTCGAACTGCCACATCGGGTTGGGTTGGTCCCCCGCGGGGGTCCGCACCTGGAAGTAGCCGTTCACTTCCTTCGGTCCGTCGCCGTCGGCGACGAACCGCCCGTCAGCGGTGACGTCGAGCTGGTAGATGGCCTGACCAGTCGCTGCGACGCCGGGGAGGTGCCAGGAGACAACGCACCGCCAGTCGTTGCCCGGGCCTTCCTGGGCGACCATGCCGCCGCCCTTCGTGCACGCGGACGTGACACCGAGCTGCTCTTCGGTGACGGCGGGGCGGTGGAGTTCGTCGGTCTGCAGGCGGTAGAGGTGGCCGTACGCGATGGAGAGCGACCGCTGCACCTTGTCCTGCGTGATCCCGGATCCGAGTGAGGGGGTCGCGACGGCGAGGACCGCGAACGCGACCACGATGAGCCCGACGAGCGGGAGCGCGCCGACGGTGATCGTGCGGCGGGCCGAGCCGTCGTAGCTGAGGTTCGTGAAGTCGCGGCGCATGAACAGGGAGTACGCCAGCACAGTGGCGACGACTGTCCACACCAGACACACGAGGACGCTGATCAGCACCGGACCGGTCTGGGCCGGCGACGTGAACAGGCCTTCCCACGAGATGAACGCGTAGGTCGGCAGCGCCATCCGCAGCGCGACGGGCAGCGGCAGCAGCTGGGCGACCGCCATGGCCAGCGCGACGACGGCCGGCAGCAGCAGGCCCATCGGCGACCGGCCCAGCGCGACGGAACCGAGCAGGCCGACCGCGGCCAACGCCAGGGTCGGGGCTAGCGCGCACACCCAGGCGAGCAGCACCGTGCCGGCCGCGGAGCCGGGCGAAAGCAGGTGCCCGTCGAGCCCGACCAGCTGCCTGCTGCCGGCGCCGACGACGCCGCCGACCGCGCTGGACACGGCCATCCCGGCGATCAGCACGAAGATCACGGTGAGGCTGGCCAGCGCCTTCGCGGCGAAGATCCGCCGGTACGACCGGACGGCGACGAGCAGGTGGCGCCACGTGCCCAGCCGGTCCTCCGACGCGAACACGTCACCGGCGACCACGGACGTCAGCAGTGGCAGCGCGTAGCTGCCCGCGAAGCCGAGCATCACGAGCGGGCCGGCCCAGCCGGTGGCGTTCATCCAGCGGCCGAACACGGTGTCCACGGGCAGGTCGCTCTGCTGGCTCACCGCGGCGACGAACAGCGCCGGCGCGATCCAGCACGCGAGCACCAGCAGGCGGATGCGCCACTGGGACACGAGCTTCACCAGCTCGAAGCGGTAGCCGCGCCCCACCGAAGCGGGACGGACGGGCGCCGCCGCGGCGGGCCCGGTCGGGGTGTCGAGGGTTGCGGTCATCGGTCGGACTCCTGCTCGGGCTGCTCGGTGAGGGCGAGGAACGCGGCTTCGAGCGGCGAGACGACGGGCGCGAGTTCGCGCACGGCGACGCCCTCGCGCACGAGGCGCGTCACGAGCTCGTCGAGGGCGGGCACGAGCGCGCGCACGACGAGCACACCCGCGTCCTTCCGCGTGAAGACACCGGATTCGTCGATGAGCTGGACACCGGAGGTGTCCCCGGCGAGCCGGCGGGCGGTCTCCTCGTCCGAGGTGATCAGCCGGTAGTCGAGCTCCTGGTTCTCGGCCGAGAGCTTGCCGAGCGGGCCGGTGAACACGATGCGGCCGGTCGCGAGGATCGTGACCTCGGAGCACAGCGCTTCGAGGTCGTCCATGCGGTGGCTGGAGAGCACGACGGTGGCGCCGTCCGCGGCCAGGCGCGTGAGGACGCCGTGCACGTGCTTCTTGCCGGCGGGGTCGAGGCCGTTCGCCGGCTCGTCGAGCACGAGCAGCCGCGGCCGTGTGAGCAGGGCGGCGGCGAGCCCCAGGCGCTGGCGCATGCCGAGGGAGAAGCCGCGGACGCGATCGTCGGCCACGTCGGTCAGCCCGACCTGAGCGAGCGTGTCATCGATGTCAGCGGCGCCGGCACTACCGCCGCGCAGGGCGGCGAGCGCGGCGAGGTTCTTGCGGGCGGTGAGCGAGGGGTAGAGGCCCGGCCCGTCGACGAATCCGGCGACTCCTCCGGGAGCCTCCAGGGCGCGCCCGACGGGCGAGTCCAGGATCTCCAGGCGGCCTTCGTCCGCGACGGCGAGGCCCAGCAGCAGGCCCAGCAGCGTGGTCTTGCCCGCGCCGTTCGGCCCGACCACTCCGTGGATCTGCCCCTGGGCGACGTCGAGATCGATTTCGTCGAGCGCGACGACGTCGCCGAAACATTTCGTGATTCCCCGAGCCCGGACTGCCAGAGGTGTGTCCATGGTCCCTTTGCTTTCGTTGTGAAACGTGCGTCAGGAACTTAGGGACGGCAAATTAATCGCCAACACGACGCGGGTGAACGCGCGGGGAACGCGGATGGGCTGGAAATCGTCCACCCGGTGGATTGTCCGGTTTAAACCGTGATCTTGCTGTCGGTTAACCGTCCGCTTGCCTTGGCGGCCTTCGGTTCCGGGGCGAGGCGCGGACGTGATCTTGGCTGATCTTGAGCCGGTTCGGTCGGCTGAACGAGGTCGAGTCGACGTTCTCGGGTGGCCGGTCGGTGCTCAGCTCCGCTATGACGGCTTGCGGCGCTTTGGTGTGAAAATCTCCGGATGTCGCGATGGGGAAGTATTCGACGATTCGCCGCTCACGGGAATAGGGGAGTTCACCGTTGCACCATTTGTTGTAATGGTAGATCTGCCAAAAGGAGTAACGAATTCTTCGGCCAGGCACGATTCTGACGTCCGGACGCCGGTCGGGCAACCCGGCGCGTGCCGTCCACTGCGACTGTCCTTTCTCGACGGTGGGCGGCTGATCTTGCCTGACGTTCACTTATACAGATCTAGTTCACGAGAAAGGGATGACAGTCATCAGCCGGCGGCGGGGCGCCACCGCGGTCTGGGACGGCTCCTTCGCCGACGACGCGACGCTCGCCGCCCTCGCGCAGAAGGCGGTCGAGCACTGATGCGGTGGTCCGCCGCTCCCGCTCAGCTCAGCGGTTCCAGAACCAGTCCTTGTCGCGCGCCTGCTTGAGGGCCTGCTTCTTGCGCTCGGGCGTGAGGCGGTCGAGGTACAGCGTGCCGTCGAGGTGGTCGGTCTCGTGCTGCAGCGCCTGCGCCAGCACGTCGACGCCCTCCACCTCGACCGGCTCGTTGCGCAGGTCCACCCCCCGCACCACGGCGTGCTTCGCCCGCACGGTCGGGAACCACAGCTCCGGCACGGACAGGCAGCCCTCGCCGATCTCGTGCGTCTCCTCGGACAACGAGACGATCTCGGGGTTGATCACATACCCCGTCAGCCCCCCGACGTCGTAGCTGAACACCCGCAGACTCACCCCGATCTGCGGCGCCGCCAACCCCGCGCGCCCCTCGGGCTTCACCGAGTCGAGCAGGTCCTTGACCAGCGCCTCGACCTTCTTGTCGAAGGTCGTCACGGGATCGCAGACCGTCTTGAGCACCGGGTCCCCGAAGTAGCGCAGAGCGCGCATCGCCATGATCGAACGTCCTTTTCCCGCCGAGTGTCCGGACGGAGTCTAGTGACCACCCGGCGCGGCTCCGCGCACCGCTCATGCGCGCCGCCGCCGCGCTCGCGCGGGCCTGCCTTGCGGCGACGGGTTCGGCGTCGCGTGGGGTGCGTGGCGTACGGGTGCGGAGCCGCTGCCGCACATGGCTCGTGCGGACGTGCCTCGCGGCGACGGGTTGGGCATCGCGTGGGGTGCGTGGCGTTCGGGCGCGCAGCCGCCGCCTCGCACGGCTCACGCGTGCAGCCGCCGTGCTCGCAGGGATCTGCCTCGCGGCAACCGGTTCGGATCGCGTGGGGCGTGCGGCGTTCGGTCGTGCAGCCGCCGCCTCGCACGGCTCGCGCGCGGCCGTCGCCCGTGCGTGGACCTGCCTCGCGGCAGTGGGTTCGGCATCGCGTGGGCCTGCAGCGTTCGGGCGCAGAGCCGCCGCGCAGGGCTCGCGAGCGCAGCCCTCTCGCTAGCGCGGATTTGCCTCGCGGCAGCGGGTTAGGCGTCGTGTGGGCGTACGGGCGCGTAGTCGCCGCCGCGCAGGGCTCGGGCGCGCAGCCGCTCTCGCGCGGACCTGGCTTGCGGTAACGGGTTCGGCATCGTGTGCGGCGTGCGGCGTTCGGGTGCGCAGCTGCCGCCGCGCCGACGGAGGCTGACTTCACGGCGGGCAGGGCTGTCGGATCGAGCGGGTGGCCGCTGTCGCGCGCGAGCGGGTTGCGCGACCGGGCGGGTTGAGGCGCGCATTGCCGGGCGCCTGATGTCGTGTGGAGCGTCGCGCAGATGCTGTGGGGTCAGGCGCGGAGGCGTAGGCCCTTGGGCGTCGCGCGGAAGCCGGCTTCGCGGAGGACGTCGGCGAGTTCGGAGGTGAGGGCTTGTTCGCCGTCGGCTTTCTGGACGGCGAGCTGGCCCAGCCAGCCTTCGCGGACGGCGGTGGAGAGCGCGTCCGCGGCGGCTTGCAGCGGGGCGCGTTCCTCGGTGAAGCTCAGCAGCGAGCGGCCGCCGCGTTCGACGTACAGGGCCGGGAGGCCGTCGACGAGCACCGCCAGCGCCCCCGCCTTGCGGGCGGGCCGGTGCTTCGTGTCGCCCGTGGCCGCAGGCCAGGGCAACGCCGCGCCGTATGGCTGGGCCGGATCGGCGGCCGCCAGCACCACGGCCCGCTGCGCGTTCGACCGGGCGGAGCCGCCCCGTCCGGAACCGCCGCCTGGTCCATACGAGTCGCGCTGCCCGGGGACCGGGCTGTCCCAGCCTTCGCTGCCGGGCGCAGGACCCGACAACGCCCGCAGGCGGTCGACCGCACCCTTCGCCGCGAACTGGGCGGCGCCGAGGCCTTCCACGACGTAGCCTCGCACGACCTGGCCCGAGTCCTCCATCCCTCGCAACACCTTGTAGATCCCGGAAAACCCGCCCGTCACGCGTTCGGTGTCGAGCGCCCCGCGGGTGAGCACGCCGTGGCGCTCCAGGAACGCTTCCGTCCGCGCGTGTGCCCGCCGCGTCGGGTCGGTTTCGCGTGCCGGGGTCAGGCCCCAGCGGCCCGCGACCGTCGGCGGGCCCGTGCGCGACGGCATCGCCGGGCGCCCGGCGCGCAGCCGCGCGTACCGGCCGCGCGGCGCCTGCCGCCGGGGTTTGTGCGCGCCGTGACCCGCGACCTGGGCCCGCAGCGGCGCCAGCGTGTCGCCCGTGACGAGCCCCGCCCACACCAGATCCCACAGCGCGCCGACGACGTCGCCGTCGTTCGGCGCCTTCTCCAGCTGCGGCGTGACCCGGTCCACCAGCTGGCGGAAGAACAGCGCCCCACCCTCCAAAGCGGACACGATCGCCTCGTGCACCGGACCCGACGGCGGGTTCTCCTCCACCTCCGGCAGCAGCAGGTCCGCGACGTCGGCCGGCGCCAGCGCCAGCCACCCGTCGCCGCCGGACAGGGCACCGCAGCCCGCCCACGTGACCTCGCCGGCCGTGGTCAGTTCGTCGAGCAGCGCCGGCGAATAGCCCGGCAGCCGGCTCGGCAGGATCAGCGATTCGACGGCACTCGCCGGCAACGGCGCGCCCGCCAGCTGCTCCACCACCGACAGCACGTCGTCGGCCGTCGGTGCGGAGCGCATACGCCCGCCGATCCCGTGCCACGCCGGCAGGAACCGGCCGAGCGCCGCGGGCTCCACCGGCTCGACTTCCGCACGCAGCTTCGCGAGCGACGCCCGCCGCAGCCGCCGCAGCACCGCCGCGTCGCAGTACTCCACGCCGACGCCGTGCGTGTCCGGGTGCCCGACGGGACTCAGCTCGCCGCGCACCAGCCGGCCCTGCCCGGTCAGCCGGTCGAGCACCCCCGTGACCACCGCCGCGCCCAGCCCGAAGCGCGTCGCGACCGCGGCAGCCGAGAACGGACCCCGGATCCGCGCGTAGCGCCCCACCAGGTCACCCAGCGGGTCCTCCACCGGCTCCGTGAACGCCTCCGGCACCCCCACCGGCAGCGCGACGCCCAGCGCGTCCCGCACCCGCCCGGCGTCCTCGATCGCCAGGAACCGCTCCTCGCCGGCGATCCGCACCCGGATCGCCCGCCGCGCCGCTTCCAGCTCCGCCAGCCACTCCGGCCGGATCCCGCGTTCGGCAGCCTCCACAGTGGACAGATCGCCCAGGAACCGCAACAGGTCGGCCGCGTCCTCCGCCGACCGCGCGTGCCGGTCGGGAGCCAGCCGCTGCAACGACCGCTCCACCTCGCGCACGGCCTCGGGATCCAGCAGCTCCCGGATGGCCTCCGTGCCCAGCAGTTCGGCCAGCAGCGTCGAGTCCAGCGACAGCGCCGCCGCCCGCCGTTCGGCCAGCGGCGCGTCGGTCTCGTACAGGAACATCCCGACGTAGCCGAACAGCAGGCTCCGCGCGAACGGCGACGCCGCCGGCGTCTCCACCTCGAAAAGCCGCACCTTGCGCGCCCGCACGTCGGCCATCAGCTCCCGCAGCCCGCCCACGTCGTAGACGTCCTGCAGGACCTCCCGCATCGCCTCCAGCACCACGGGGAACCGCTCGTACTTCGCGGCCACCGACAGCAGCTGCGACGCCCGCTGCCGCTGCTGCCACAACGGAGTGCGGCGCCGCGGATCGCGCCGCGGCAGCAGCAGCGACCGCGCCGCGCACTCGCGGAACCGCGCGGCGAACACCGCCGACCCGCCGACCTCCGCGACGATCAGCTGCTCGACCTCCTCCGGGTCCAGCAACACGTCGTCGGCGCCGATGGTGACCTCGCCGCCCTCGGCGTCGAGCGCGTCGGGCAGGCGCAGCACGATGCCGTCGTCGGAGTGCGCCACCTGCGCGTCGACTCCCCGGTTCTCCCGCAGCCGCGCCGCGATCGCCAGCGCCCACGGCGCGTTGACCTGCGCCCCGAACGGCGAGTGCACCACGATCCGCCAGTCGCCCAGTTCGTCGCGGTAGCGCTCGAGCAGGATCGTGCGGTCGTTCGGCACGTGGCGCGTCGCCGACTTCTGCTCCTCCAGATACGCGAGCAGGTTGTCGCACGCGCGCTGGTCCAGCCCGGCCGCGGCGGCCCGGTCCCGCGCCGCCGCCGTGTCCGAAGTGGACAGTTCGCGCACGAACGCGCCCAGCGCCCGCCCCAATTCCAGTGGACGGCCCGCCGCATCGCCCTTCCAGAACGGCATCCGCGCCGGCTCGCCCGGCGCGGGCACCACGATCACGCGGTCGTGGGTGATGTCCGTGATCCGCCACGACGACGTGCCCAGCAGGATGGTGTCGCCGACCCGCGACTCGTACACCATCTCCTCGTCGAACTCGCCGACGCGCGATCCGGGTTTGTCGTCGGGCCCCGGCGTCATCACGGTGAACAGCCCGCGGTCGGGGATCGTGCCGCCCGACGTGACCGCCAGCCGCTGCGAGCCCGGCCGCCCGCGCAGCTCGCCCGTGACGCGGTCCCACGTGATCCGCGCGCGCAGCTCGCCGAACTCCTCACTCGGGTACCGCCCGGCCAGCATGTCGAGCACCGCGTGCAGCGCGTCGTCGGGCAGCGCGGTGAACGGCGCCGCCCGCCGCACCAGCGCCGCGATCTCCGGGACCGTCCACGGTTCCAGCGCCACCATCGCGACCACGTGCTGCGCCAGCACGTCGAGCGGGTTGCGCGGGTACCGCACGGCTTCGATCGCGCCCGCGGCCATGCGTTCCGCGACCACCGCGCACGACACGAGGTCGCCGCGGAACTTCGGGAACATCACGCCCGTCGAGATCGCCCCGACCTGGTGCCCGGCGCGCCCGACGCGCTGCAGGCCCGACGCGACCGTCGGCGGCGCCTCGATCTGCACCACGAGATCGACGGCACCCATGTCGATGCCCAGTTCCAGCGACGACGTCGCCACCACACACGGCAGCCGGCCCGATTTGAGCTCTTCTTCCACGTGGGTGCGCTGCTCGCGCGACATCGACCCGTGGTGCGCCCGCGCGATCACCGGCGCCGCGCCCGTGGTGAGGCCCGACTGGCCGATCGCCTCGGCCGGGAACGTGTCGCCGGCCGCGAGCTGCGTTTGCTCCGCCACCAGTTCGTTGAGCCGCGCGGTGAGCCGTTCGGTCAGCCGCCTCGAGTTGGCGAAGACGATGGTCGAGCGGTGCGCCTGGATCAGCTCCAGCACCCGCTCCTCGACCGCGGGCCAGATCGACGCGCGCTTCACCTCGGCGCCCGCGATCTCCTCCTGCGTGCCGATGCCGCCTTCCGACGGGAGCTGCGACAGCGACGTCAGGTTCTCCAGCCGCTCCATCGGCGACGGCGCCGGCCCGTCGAGGTTCGCCATGTCCTCCACGGGGACCTCGACGCGGACCTGGATCGTCTTCGCGAGCTTCGGCTGCACCACGGTGACCGGCCGCCCGCCGGCCAGGAAGGACCCCACCTCGTCGATCGGGCGCACCGTGGCCGAGAGCCCGATCCGCTGCGCCGGCTTCGGCAGCAGCGGGTCGAGCCGCTCCAGCGACACCGCCAGGTGCGCGCCACGCTTGCCGCCCGCCACGGCGTGGACCTCGTCGACGATCACGGTCTCGACACCCGCCAGCGACTCCCGCGCCGACGACGTGAGGATGAGGAACAGCGACTCCGGTGTGGTCACCAGCACGTCGGGCGGCGTCTTGCCGAACGACCGCCGTTCGGCCGCCGTGGTGTCGCCCGTGCGCATGCCGACCTCGATCTCGGGCACCGGCAGGCCCAGCCGCCGCGCCGCCTGCGAGATCCCCGCGAGCGGCGCACGAAGGTTGCGCTGCACGTCGACCGCCAGCGCCTTCAGCGGCGAGACGTACAGGATCCGGCAGCGCTTGCGCGGCTCCGCCGGCGGCGGCTCGACGGAAAGCCGGTCGAGCGCCCACAGGAACGCGGACAGCGTTTTGCCGGACCCGGTCGGCGCGACCACCAGGGCGTGTTCCCCGGCGTGTGCCGCGCGCCAGGCCCCCTCCTGCGCCGCCGTCGGCGCGGCGAAGGCCCCCTCGAACCACGTGCGGGTCGCGGGGGAGAACAGGTCCAGGACGTCAGCTGCCACGTCCTCCATGATGCGCGGCACCCCCGACAGTTTCCGGCGCGGCCGCCGTGGTCCGCTCACAGCGAACGGTCGGCGGCCCGCACCAGGTCCGGCACGGCGTCGGCCGGCTTCCCGAGCCCGAAGTGCGCCAGGGGGCAGGTCGCTCAACGGCTCGCCCTCCCGGCGGCGTCGCGCAGAGTGGCCAGCATGGTTCTTTGCGTCACCTCGTGGCGTCAAGCCGCGGTCCGTTCTCCGGGTTCGGCACGCACGGTGACCTGCGGCGTGGGAGCATCTCCCCGCGCAGCTACGGCAAGGGGGATGGCACGTGCGGATCTTGTCGGTGGACCTGGGGACGTCCAACACGGTCGCCGTGCTCTCCGCGCACGGCCGGCCGCCGCGGGTCGTCGAGGTGGACGGGTCGGCCAACATGCCGTCGGCGGTCTACGCCGGCGAGGACCGCACGATCATGGTGGGCCGCGACGCCGAACGCCGCGCGCGCCTGGACCCCACTCGCTTCGAACCCAACCCCAAGCGTCGCATCGACGAGCAGACGCTGCTGCTCGGCACCGACGTCGTGCCCGTGAACGAGGCGCTGGCCGCGATCCTGCGCCGCGTGCTCGACGAGACCACGCGCCAGCTCGGCGGAGAGCAGCCCGACGAGGTCCGCCTCACCCACCCCGCGCAGTGGGGTCCGGTGCGCCGCAACGTCCTGCTGTCCGCGGCCCGGCTCGCGGGCATCGGCGCGAACGTCGTGCTGGTGCCCGAACCCGTCGCGGCCGCTGCGCACTTCGCGTCGTTCCCGGGCAAGGCGCTGGCGCCCGGGCAGGCACTCGCGGTGTACGACCTCGGCGCCGGCACGTTCGACGTCGCCGTGGTCGGCGCGACGCAGAACGGCTACGTCGTGCTCGCCGAAGACGGCCTGCCCGACCTCGGCGGCCTCGACGTCGACCAGGCGCTGATGGTGCACGTCGGCCGTGAGGTGTCGCACTCGGATCCCCAGCGCTGGCAACGGCTCCTGCGGCCGGAGTCCACTGCGGACCGGCGTACGCGGCGCGCGCTGCAGGAAGACGTGAAGGCGGCGAAGGAAGCCCTGTCGCGGCATCCGCAGACCGAGGTGCCGATGCCCGAGCCGTTCAAGGACGTGCTCGTCACGCGCGGCGAGCTGGAAGGCCTGGTGCGCCCGGCGATGCTGCGCAGCGTCGAGCTGCTCGCCCGCACGCTGCGCGCGGCGGGGCTCACGCCCGACCGGCTCGCCGGCATCTACCTCGTCGGCGGGTCGAGCCGGCTGCCGCTGGTCGGGTCGATGATCGCGGAGAAGCTCGGTGTGGTGCCCGCGAGCCTCGACCAGCCGGAGACGGCCGTGGCGCTGGGGGCGCAGCACGTGGCGCGCGACGGGTTGTCGATGCGGACGCAGAACGTCGAAGGCCAGGTCGCGGCGGGGACGCCGGCGTACGCGCCGCCGGGTGGGTACCCGCCGCCGCACCAGCAGCAGCCCGGTGGTTACGGGCCGCCGCCGTCGTCGTTCCCGGCCGGGCCGGCGCCGTCGAACTTCCCGACGTACTCGCTGCCGTCCGCCGCCACGCAGGCTCCGGCGAAGAAGCGCCGCGCGAAGCTGTGGATCGGCATCGCGGCGGCCGTGGTCGTGGTCCTCGCGGCGGGGCTCACGGTGTTCCTGACGTCGTCCTCGTCCGCGCAGACCTACACCGCGGCCCAGTGCCGCACGCCCGGGCAGGGCGACGCGCAGGGCCTCACCGGGTGCCTGCGCCAGCTCGCGGGGAAGATCGCGGACACGGGCGACTGCCGGCCGGGCATGGGCAACGGCCCGGCGACGCCGGCGCAGAGCCTCGGCACCACGTCGACCTGCTCGGCGCCGGGCCGCGCGGGATCGCAGGTCACGTACGTGCAGGGCACGTCGGCCGCCGTCCTCAAGCAGTACACCGACGGCCTGCTGGCCGCCGTCGGCGGCGACCGCGTCGAGGCCGACTGGAAGGGCAACGCGCTGACCGGCCACTACGCGTCGGCGGCCGGGCGCAACGCGGCGGTGCTCGTGTTCACCGTGAGCGACCGACCGATGGCCGGGTTCATCTACCAGGTCTACTCCGGCGACCAGGGCGCCGCGCCGACGCCGGGGACGCTGGCGGACTACTTCGAGCAGAGCGTTCAGCCGGGGGAGTAGAACTCGTCCGCTGCCGCGGCGCGAACGGGCCGTTCGCACCGCCGGCGCACGTGCGGGCTAGCATTCGATCGATGCGTATCACGGTTTTCCGGCGGCTCATGGCGGAGGAGTTCGGCGCCGGGCGGGCCGAGGTCCTGGCCCACGACCACGTGCTCAGCGGGCTCGGCGGGCGGACCGTCGAACAGGCGCTCGCCGCGGGGATCCCGGCCAAGCAGATCTGGCGTGAGGTGTGTGAAGCCTTCGAGGTCCCGCCGGAGCGCCGCTGACCTGCTCCGATCGCGGTCCGTGGCGGCAAGGGGGCGCTCGGGAGGGCGAAAATCCTAGCGGACGGCGTGTCGCTACCAGCCCTCGAACACTTGTTCGTCTACAGTGTTGTGCACATCGGGGGCAGGCGATCCACAGATCGGTCGCCGCGCCGGGAATTGTCGGTCCCTCCCCGTAGCGTCGGACCGGACAGAGCTTGATCTGAAAACCGAACAAGCCCCACAGGCTCCAACCAGCGAGGTGGACTCCATGGCACCAGCAGCACCCGACAAGGACAAGGCGCTCGAGCTCGCCCTTGCGCAGATCGACAAGCAGTACGGCAAGGGCTCGGTGATGCGTCTCGGCGAAGAAGGCCGCGCGCCCATCGCCGTGATCCCGACCGGGGCGATCGCGCTCGACGTCGCGCTCGGCATCGGCGGTCTGCCGCGCGGCCGGGTCATCGAGGTCTACGGCCCGGAGTCCTCCGGTAAGACCACCGTCGCGCTCCACGCGGTGGCCAACGCGCAGAAGGCGGGCGGCATCGCGGCCTTCATCGACGCGGAGCACGCGCTCGACCCGGAGTACGCCAAGAAGCTCGGCGTGGACACCGACGCCCTGCTGGTCTCCCAGCCGGACACCGGTGAGCAGGCGCTCGAGATCGCGGACATGCTGATCCGCTCCGGCGCGCTCGACATCCTGGTCATCGACTCCGTCGCCGCGCTCGTGCCGCGCGCCGAGATCGAGGGCGAGATGGGTGACAACCACGTCGGTCTCCAGGCCCGCCTGATGAGCCAGGCGCTGCGGAAGATGACCGGTGCGATGAACAACTCCGGCACCACCGCGATCTTCATCAACCAGCTGCGCGAGAAGATCGGCGTGATGTTCGGCTCCCCGGAGACCACGACCGGTGGCAAGGCGCTGAAGTTCTACGCCTCCGTGCGCCTCGACGTGCGCCGCATCGAAACCCTCAAGGACGGCGGCGAGCCGGTCGGCAACCGCACCCGCGTCAAGGTCGTGAAGAACAAGGTCGCACCGCCCTTCAAGCAGGCCGAATTCGACATCCTCTACGGCCAGGGCGTCTCCCGTGAGGGCTCGCTCATCGACATGGGCGTCGACCAGGGCATCCTGCGCAAGTCCGGCGCCTGGTACACCTACGAAGGCGACCAGCTCGGCCAGGGCAAGGAAAACGCCCGCAAGTTCCTGCGCGACAACCCGGACATCGCCAACGAGATCGAGAAGCGCATCAAGGAAAAGCTCGGCATCGGCGCCCAGGTCGACGCCGAGGCCGTCGAAGCGGTGCCGGCGCCGGTGGACTTCTGATCCTGGGCGGAGTGTGCTCGCGGAGAACGCTCGCGGGAGGGATCAGAAGTCGTGTTTTGTGGGGGTCGAACCCCCACACCCCCGCCAGGGGGCGAGCCCCCTGGACCCCCGGTGTGGTTGCGTTGGTGAGGTGACGTCGCCGCTCGAGTGGTCGGCTTGGGGCGGCGTGGGGGTCAGGCTGGTGCGGGTGTGAGCGGCGCCGGGAGGGCTGGGTGCGGTGTGCGCGCGGAGTGCGCTCGCCGGAATCCTTTCCGGCGTCTTGTGGGGGTCGAACCCTCGCGCCCTGCCAGGGGGCGACTCCTGGACCCGGCGGGGTTGCGTTGGCGAGGTGATCTCGCCACGTGAGTGGGCGGGGTGACGGAGATGCCAGCCGCGTTGTGAGGTGGGTCGGCTCGGTTCGGCCGTGGATGGCACCGGGCGGGCCGGGTGTAGTGCGTGAAGGAGGGCGGGCGTAGTGGCGAGGGCGCCGAAGGCGGAGCCGGCGGAGTTGCCGCCGGAGGAGCGGGCGAAGAAGGCCAAGGAGATCTGCTTCGATCTCCTGGCCATCCGGGCCCGCACCGTTGACGAGCTGCGGCAGACGCTACGCCGCAAGGGTTTCGACAGCGACACCATCGAAACCCTGCTCGGCAAACTCGACCGCGCGGGCCTCGTCAACGACGCCGAGTTCGCCGAGATGTGGGTGAAGGCCCGGCACTCCGCCAAGGGCCTCTCCCGCACGGCGCTCGTCGCCGAATTGCGCCGCAAGGGTGTCGACGAGGAGATCGCGGTGCAAGCCGCCGGAGAGGTCGACCGCGAGAGCGAAGAAGAGCGGGCGCGCGAGCTCGTCCGCAAGCGCCTCGGCTCGCTCGGCAACGTCGACGAGCAGACGGCCATCCGCCGGCTCCTCGGGTTCCTCGCCCGCAAGGGCTACCCGCAAGGCCTGGCCTACACCGTCATCCGCGACGAACTCCGCGAGTACGGCGCCACCTCGACCCTCCTCGACGACGCCACCATCGACTGACACCGCCTGACACCGACTCGCCCTGACGTGGGGAAACGCCCCGCCGTTCCCCACCCCCACACGAGGAACGGCAGGGCCGCCGCTCAGCCGCGCAGCGTCACCCTCGCAGCGCGGCGGCTTCCGCGGCCAGCTTCTCCACCGCGCCGAAATCCTTGGCCGCCAGCAGTTTCGCGGGCGTCAGCCACGAGCCGCCGAGGCAGCCGACGTTCGGCAGGGCCAGGTACGACGGCGCGGAGTCCACGGTGATCCCGCCGGTCGGGCAGAAGCGCAAGTCCGGTAGGGGACCCGACAGCGACTTGAGGAACGCCACGCCACCACTGGCCTCTGCGGGGAAGAACTTCAGCGCCGTCAGCCCCCGTTCGGCGAGCCGCATGGCTTCCGACACCGTCGCGGCACCGGGCAGGAACGGCAGGCCCGTCGCGAACGCGGCGTCGAGCACGGCGTCGGTGCAGCCGGGCGTCACGAGGAACTTCGCGCCGGCGTCCGCGGCCTGCGCGGCCTGCGCCGGCGACGTCACCGTGCCCGCCCCGACCACGATCTCCGGCACCTCCGCGGCCACCCGCTCGATCGCGGCCGTCGCGACCGGCGTGCGCAACGTCAGCTCGATCACCCCGATCCCGCCGGCGAGCAACGCGCGCGCGGTGGGCACCGCGTCGTCGACGTCGTCGATCACGACGACGGGCATGACGGGAGACAGGGCGAGCAGATCCGAGCCCGTGGTCACTGACCGACCTCCTGGGTTTCCAAGGTGTGCAACGGCAGTCCGAGTGTCCCCCGCCCCGCGGGCACGCCCCGGAGCAGGTCCAGCTCGGCGGTCAGCGGACCGAACACGCTCGCACCCTGGTCCGCGGGACCGACCGCCCGGCGCAGCACCCCGAACAACTCCCGGCCGGTGCCCTCGACGGCCGACGGCGGCGCGTCCACCAGGTCGCGGCGCGCGAACTCCTCCGGGTCGGCCAGCACGTCGACCGTGCCGGTGCGCGCGTCGAAGCGCACGACGTCGCCGTCCGCGAGACGCGCGATCGGCCCGCCCACCGCGGCTTCCGGCGTCAGCTGGATCGCGGCCGGGATCTTGCCCGACGCGCCCGACATGCGGCCGTCGGTCAGGAGCGCGACCTGGTACCCGCGGTCCATCAGCACCCCGAGCGCGGGTGTCAGGCCGTGCAGCTCCGGCATCCCGTTGGCCTGCGGCCCCTGCTGGCGCAGCACGACCACGACGTCGCGGTCCAGCTCACCCGCCTCGAACGCCACCTTGAACGCCTCCTGCGACGTGAACACCCGCGCCGGCGCCTCCACGATGCGGTGCTCCGGCGCCACCGCCGACACCTTCGTCACGGCCCGGCCGAGGTTGCCCTCGACCACCCGCAGCCCGCCCTCCGGCGCGAACGGCCGCCACGCCGGGCGCAGCACGTCCTCGTCGAGGCTGCGGGCCGGCACGTCGCGCCACACGAGCTCGCCGTCGGACAGGATCGGTTCCTGCGTGTAGCGGTGCAGCCCGAACCCGGCGACCGTGTGCACGTCCTCGTGCACCAGCCCGGCCTCGAGCAGCGTGCCCACCAGGAACTGGATGCCGCCCGCGGCGTGGAAGTGGTTGATGTCCGCGCTGCCGTTCGGGTACACGCGCGCCAGCAGCGGCACGACCGCCGACAGGTCCGAGAAGTCGTCCCACGACAGCTGGATGCCCGCCGCCGCGGCGACCGCGACGAGGTGCATCGTGTGGTTCGTCGAACCCCCGGTCGCGAGCAACGCGACGATTCCGTTCACGAACGCTTTTTCGTCCAGCACCCGGGAAATCGGGGTGTACGACGCACCGCGCGACAGCTCCACCACGCGCCGCCCCGCCTCCTCGGTGAGCGCCTGGCGCAGCGGCGTGTTCGGCGGCACGAAGCTCGCACCCGGCAGGTGCAGCCCCATCACCTCGACGACCATCTGGTTCGAGTTCGCCGTGCCGTAGAAGGTGCACGTACCGGCGGAGTGGTACGACGCGGCCTCGGCGTCGAGCAGATCCTCCCGCGTCGCACGGCCCTCGGCGTACAGCTGCCGCACGCGAGCCTTTTCCTTGTTGGGCAAGCCGGAGTTCATCGGCCCGGCCGGCACGAGGATCGCCGGCAGGTGCCCGAACGACAGCGCGCCGATCAGCAGGCCCGGCACGATCTTGTCGCACACGCCCAGCAGCAGCGCGGCGTCGAACAGGTCGTGCGACAGCGCGATCGCCGTCGCCATCGCGATCACCTCGCGGCTGAACAGCGACAGCTCCATGCCCGCGCGCCCTTGCGTCACGCCGTCGCACATCGCCGGCACACCGCCCGCGAACTGAGCCACGCCGCCCGCGGCGCGCACCGATTTCTTCAGCCACGCCGGGTAATCCTGCATCGGCTGGTGCGCCGACAGCAGATCGTTGTACGCCGACACGATCGCCACGCCCGGCGCCCGCAGTTCGCGCAGTGCCGCTTTGTCGACACCGTCCATGGCGGCGAAACCGTGCGCGAGGTTGCTGCACGCGAGGCCCCGCCGCACGGGCCCCTCCTCGTGGGCTGCGGCGCTGCGGGCGAGGTGCGCCGCGCGCGTCTCCGCACTCCGCGCCACGACGCGCTCGGTCACTTCCGCGACGACGGGATGCACCGTTCCGTCGGGTTTGCTGCTCATCTCCGGCTCCCGGCTCACTGGTGGTGGGGTCCGCGGGACGGCAGCGCTGACGTCTCAGGAACGTGACGAGTAGCACGGTAGCCGGTCTTCGTCCGCAGATCAAAATCGATTCAGAAAACCCCTAGAGGTGACCCTGATCACTCCAGGTCGAGCGAGTGTGCTACTTGTCACAGTGCACAACGAGAGGCAGAGTCGTAAGTGGCGACGTGATCGTCACCCGGCTCCTGTCAGCCCCACCGACCAGGGAGGCTCCCGATGTCCACCACAGAGCTCGCCGAACTGCGGCGCACCATCGGCCAGTTGCGGCAGTGCGTGGGCGCCCTGCGCTCTCGGTACGGCGACGCATCCGCCGTGCGCCGGCTGGCCAACGACGTCGAACGGCTCGACATCGACACCGCCGACCTCGACGGGCACCCGCAGGCCGTGCCCGCGCAGGCGAAACCGGTCGACCGCGTGCCCGTACCCGATACGCCTTACGACCCGGCGCTGTGGCAAGGCGCCGACGACGAAGGTGTCGGTGGCTACAAGCGCGATCAGCGGTGAGCGCCCCCGCTGACAACGACGTCAGCCGGGCCGGCACCGGCGTCCGCTCCCCGGGGCGGGCGCTACTGGCCGACCGGACGCTGCGCACCGACCGGTGGTGGCTGCAACCCCTGCTCACCGTGCTGGGGCTCGCCACCTTCATCGTCTACGCGACGGTCCGGGCTTTCGTGCGCACCGCGTACTGGGTGCCCGACTACCACTACCTGACGCCGTTCTACTCGCCGTGTGTGTCCACTTCGTGCGTTCCCGGCGCGAGCCACTTCGGACACTGGTTCGGGGACTTCCCGAGCTGGCTGCCGCTGGGCGCACTGGTGCTGCCGTTCCTGCTCGGGTTCCGCCTGACCTGCTACTACTACCGCAAGGCCTACTACCGCTCCGTCTGGTTCTCGCCGCCCGCGTGCGCGGTCGCGGAGCCGCACGAGCGCTACTCGGGCGAGACGCGGCTGCCGCTGATCGTGCAGAACGTGCACCGGTACTTCTTCTACGTCGCGGTGGTCGTTTCGCTCGTCAACACCTACGACGCCGTCGTCGCCTTCCAGAGCCCCACCGGATTCGGTTTCGGGCTGGGCAACATCATCATCGTCGCCAACGTGGTGCTGCTCTGGGCGTACACGCTGTCGTGCCACTCGTGCCGGCACGTCACCGGCGGGCGGCTCAAGCACTTCTCGAAGCACCCGGTCCGGTACTGGGTGTGGACGCAGGTCTCGAAGCTCAACACCCGGCACATGGCGCTCGCGTGGACGACGCTCGGCACGCTCGTGCTGACCGACCTCTACGTGATGCTGGTGTCGAGCGGGGCGATCGCGGATCTGCGGTTCGTCGGCTAGCGTCGGCACCCTCGTTTCCCAGCAGTGAAAGACAACGGCGTCCCAGCTCCGAGGTGGCTCCTTACATGACCGAGGTCGAACGGCACAGCTACGACGTGGTGGTGATCGGTGCCGGAGGCGCCGGTCTGCGCGCGGTGATCGAAGCCCGCGAACGCGGTTTCAGCGTGGCCGTGGTGTGCAAATCCCTGTTCGGCAAAGCCCACACCGTGATGGCCGAAGGCGGCTGCGCGGCGTCGATGGGCAACGCGAACCCGAACGACAACTGGCAGGTGCACTTCCGCGACACCATGCGCGGCGGCAAGTTCCTCAACAACTGGCGCATGGCGGAGCTGCACGCCAAGGAGGCCCCGGACCGCGTCTGGGAGCTCGAGACGTACGGCGCGCTGTTCGACCGCACGGCCGACGGGCGAATCAGCCAGCGCAACTTCGGCGGGCACACGTACCCGCGGCTCGCGCACGTCGGTGACCGCACCGGGCTCGAGCTGATCCGCACGATGCAGCAGAAGATCGTTTCGCTGCAACAGGAAGACTTCGCGCAGTACGGCGACTACGAGGCCCGCATCAAGGTCTTCGCCGAGTGCACGATCACCGAACTGCTGCTCGACGACGGCGCGATCTCGGGCGCGTTCGGCTACTGGCGCGAGAGCGGCCGCTTCGTGCTGTTCGAGGCGCCCGCGGTGGTGCTGGCGACGGGCGGCATCGGCAAGTCGTTCAAGGTCACGTCGAACTCGTGGGAGTACACCGGCGACGGGCACGCGCTGGCCCTGCGCGCGGGTGCGAAGCTGATCAACATGGAGTTCGTGCAGTTCCACCCCACGGGCATGGTGTGGCCGCCGAGCGTGAAGGGCATCCTCGTCACCGAGGGCGTCCGCGGTGACGGCGGCGTGCTCAAGAACTCCGATGACAAGCGGTTCATGTTCGAGTACGTGCCCGACGTGTTCAAGGGCCAGTACGCGGACAGCGAGGACGAAGCCGACCGCTGGTACGCCGACGCGGACAACAACCGCCGCACGCCCGACCTGCTGCCGCGCGACGAGGTGGCGCGCGCGATCAACAGCGAGGTCAAGGAAGGCCGCGGGTCCCCGCACGGCGGCGTGTACCTCGACATCGCCAGCCGGCTGCCCGCCGAGGAGATCCGGCGCCGGCTGCCGTCGATGTACCACCAGTTCAAGGAACTGGCCGACGTCGACATCACCAAGGAGGCCATGGAAGTCGGGCCGACTTGCCACTACGTGATGGGCGGCATCGAGGTCGACCCGGACACGGGCGCGGCGAGCGTGCCCGGCCTGTTCGCGGCGGGGGAGTGCTCGGGCGGGATGCACGGTTCCAACCGGCTCGGCGGCAACTCCCTGTCGGACCTGCTGGTGTTCGGCCGGCGCGCGGGTCTCGGCGCCGCGTCCTACGTGGACGGTCTCGGCGACAACCGGCCGAAGGTGACCGACGCCGACGTCGACGCGGCGGCGAAGATGGCGCTCGAGCCGTTCGACCCGCCCGCCACCGGTGTCGCGGAGAACCCGTACTCGCTGCACACCGAGCTGCAGCAGTCGATGAACGACCTCGTGGGCATCATCCGCCGCGCGCCGGAGATCCGGCAGGCGCTGGAGAAGCTCGGGGAGATCCGCGAACGCATGCACCGGGTGACCGTCGAGGGGCACCGGCAGTTCAACCCGGGCTGGCACCTGGCGGTCGACCTGCGCAACATGCTGCTGGTCAGCGAGTGCGTGGCCCGCGCCGCCCTCCTGCGCACGGAGAGCCGGGGCGGGCACACCCGCGACGACTACCCGAGCATGGACGCCGATTGGCGGCACAAGCTCCTGGTGTGCTCGGCGACGGCGGGGGACAATCCCGTGGTACCCGGCGTCGAAGTGGCGGAGGAGGAGCAGATCCCGCTGCGGGCGGACCTGCTGGAGCTGTTCGAGCTCGACGAGCTCGGCAAGTACTTCACCGACGCCGAGCTGGAGAACCACTCCGGGAGGAACGCGTGAGCTACAAGGCCAGTTTCCGGGTGTGGCGCGGCGACGAGACCGGCGGCGAGCTGCAGGACTTCAAGGTCGAGGTCAACGAGGGTGAGGTCGTCCTCGACATCATCCACCGGCTGCAGGCCACGCAGGCGTCGGACCTGGCCGTGCGCTGGAACTGCAAGGCGGGCAAGTGCGGGTCGTGCTCGGCGGAGGTCAACGGCAAACCGCGGCTGATGTGCATGACGCGCATGTCGACGTTCACCGAGGACGAGGTCGTCACGGTGACCCCGATGCGCACGTTCCCGGTGATCCGCGACCTCGTGACCGACGTGTCGTTCAACTACACCAAGGCGCGCGAGATCCCGTCGTTCACCCCGCCGAAGGACCTGAAGCCGGGCGAGTACCGGATGAAGCAGGTGGACGTCGAGCGGTCGCAGGAGTTCCGCAAGTGCATCGAGTGCTTCCTGTGCCAGAACACGTGCCACGTGGTGCGCGACCACGAGGAGAACAAGGAGAGCTTCGCCGGCCCGCGTTACCTCATGCGCATCGCGGAGCTGGAGATGCACCCGCTCGACGTCGCCGACCGGCGTGACGCCGCGCAGGACGAGCACGGCCTCGGGTTCTGCAACATCACCAAGTGCTGCACCGAGGTCTGCCCCGAAGGCATCCACATCACGGACAACGCGCTCATCCCGATGAAGGAGCGCGTGGCCGACCGCAAGTACGACCCGATCGTCTGGCTGGGCAACAAGCTGTTCCGCCGGTGACGCCGTCGCGGGCGCAGCTCGCCGACGCCGTCGTGCGGGCGCTCGCGGCCGCGTGCCCGGGTTCGCGCGCGCGGCTGCGGGGTTCGCTCGCCGCGGGCACCGCCGACGCGTTCAGCGACATCGACGTCGAGTGGGTGGTGCCGGACGGGCGCGTGCCCGCGTGCGCCCGTGACGTCCGCACGGTGCTGGAACGCGTGCGGCCGGTCGCCACCGTGCGCACGTCGCCGGACTTCTTCCGCTCCGGCGAACGCCGGCTGCTGTTCGTGCGGTTCTCCGGTGTGCCGTTGTTCTGGCGGCTGGACCTGGCCCTGCGGGAGGTGTCGGCGGACGCCGAGCCGGGGACTGGTGACCCGGACGTGCACGCGCTCGAAGGTGACTGGTCGCGTCCGGCGAGCGCGCTGGCCAACGCGCTCGGCGCGATCAAAGCCGTCGCCCGCGGCCGCGTCGACGACGCGAACGGCTTGCTGGAGCGGGGTTTCGCGCGGATCGGTGAGCCGGATGCCGCGACGGGCCGGTGGGTCGACGACGTCACGCGCCTGGCGCGCGCCGCCGTCGACCGCGAACCGGACCTCGCCGCGCTGGCCGAGGAGACGATCGCGCTGGCGACGGCGGAACTCGGCGGCTGAGCGTCCGGATTGGCTAGGGTCGGGGGCGTGCTCGTCACGAACGTGCGGGTCTTCGACCCCGATTCCGGTCTCGCCGAGCCGGCGAACGTGCTCCTCAACGGAGCGGTGATCACCGCGGTCGGGTCCGATGTGGATGGTCCGGACCCGGTCGACGGCGAGGGCGGGCTGCTCATCCCCGGCCTGATCGACTGCCACGCCCACGTCGCCTTTCCCCGCGGGGAAGAGCTTCCGCGCAGCACCCGGCTCTTCGAAGCGGTTTCCGTGCTGCGCTCGCTGCTTTCGCGGGGCATCACCACCGTCCGCGACGCGTGGGGCGCCGACGCCGGCTTCAAGCACGCGCTGCGCGAAGGCTGGATCACCGGTCCGGACCTGCTCGTCAGCCTCCGTCAGCTGTCCCCGACGGGCGGCCTCGGCGACTGGTGGGACGCCGACACGGGCCGCCTCGACCGGCTCGCCGACCCGGCCTTGCCCGACGCCGTGTTCGACGGTCCCGACCAGGCTCGCGCGGCCGTGCGGCGCATGGTGCGCGCGGGCGCCGACTGGATCAAGCTCGGCGCCGGCGGCTCGATGGCGGCCTTCGCGTCCGGGCGCGACGTGCGGCCCACCGACGACGAACTCCGCGCCGTCACCGATGAAGCCCGCCGGTGCGGCCGCGACGTGATGGCGCACGCGCATTCGGCGGTCGCGGCTTCAGCCGCCGCGTCCGCCGGGGCCCGCAGCATCGAACACGGCGTGTTCCTGGACGAGGCCGCCGTCGTGGCGATGCGCGACCACGGCTGCTGGTACGTCCCCACGCTCGCCCCGATCCCGTCCGAACACGCCACCGCGCACCGGCGCTCCGTGGCCCTCGCGCTCGAAGCGGGCGTGCCGATCGCCGCCGGCTCGGACCTCGCGCCGCGTCCCCATGTCGACTTGCTGACCGAACTGCGCCTCCTCGCCTCCGCCGGCCTCGGCGCGGCCGGCGCCCTGCGCGCGGCCACGAGCGAAGCCGCGCGCCTGCTGCGCCTGCCCGACCGCGGCCGCATCGCGCCGGGCCTGCGCGCGGATCTCGTGCTGCTCCGGGGCGCCGACGTCGACGTGACCGACTTGGCCGGACGCATCCGCGCGGTCTGGCAATCGGGCCGCCTCGTGCGCGCCTGACCCCGCTGCTGCTACGGCGGGCACTCCCGCGCCGCGCATCCGTTGCGCGCGCACGCCGGCAGGAATCCGTGGCGGACAACCCCTCGCCATTCCCAAGCGCGCTGTCCGGAGAGATTGCGATCGTGGTGACACGTGGCGTGCGGTTCGGTGTGGTCTGCGGCAGCTACGCCGACCAACGGAGGTCCTCGTGATCCGCGCGAATCCCCGACTTCGACCCACAGGCTGCGGCTTGCTCAGTTGCCGTGGACGAGGGCCGGCCTCTGCGGCGAACACCCACAGAGCATGGCTACCCACGTACATCCACCGCCGCGGACACACCGCACTCGCCGGCAGCCAATCCCCGGGCGGACAAACCCCCGTCCTCCCTAGGGGGCGTCCCCACGTCCAGTCTATCGGTCCACACCGACGAAATTTGGGCTGTGCACAGCGATCGAGGGAGCGCTGTGGACAACCGGCCACCTCAGCCGGGTGAAAAACCACTAGCCCTCAACGCGAACGACCGGCCACACTCGCCACCGTGGTTTTCCTGCCCGGACTGGAGCTCGCGCGTCGCTTCCACGACGAAGTGGTGCGGCCCGTCCTCGAGCGGCGGAGCGTGGTGTACTCGGCGGCGCTGCTGGGCCGCGGGTCCGAAGTCCTCGGGTTCGATTCGGAGCGCTCGACCGACCACGACTGGGGGCCGCGGCTGCAGGTGTTCGTCAGCGAGCCGGACGGGCTCGACGAGTTGCTTTCGCGCGAGCTGCCGTGCGAGTTCCTCGGCTACTCAACCCACTTCGCCGACAACCCCGGCGAACCCACGCGTCGCAGGGCGCCCGCGGATGGGCCGATCCGCCACGCCGTCGAGATCGCGGACGTCGATCGCTGGTTCGGGGCGTTCCTCGGCTTCGTGCCGGCTCCGCCGATTTCGCGCGCGGACTGGCTCGCGACCCCGACCCAGACCCTCGCCGAGCTCACCTCGGGTGGCGTGTTCCACGACGGGCTCGGCCGGCTCGAGCCGGTGCGCGCCGCGCTGGCGTGGTATCCGGACGACGTCTGGCGCGAGGTCCTCGCGGGCCAGTGGCGGCGCATCGCGCAGGAGGAACCGTTCGTGGGGCGGTGCGGTGAAGCCGGGGACGAGCTCGGGTCCGCTATCGTCGCCGCGCGGCTCGTGCGGGACGTCATGCGCCTGTGCCTGCTGATGGCCCGGCGTTATCCGCCGTACTCGAAGTGGCTCGGCAGTGCGTTCGCCCGGCTGCCGATCGCGCCCGCGCTCACGGCCCACCTCACCGGCGCCTTGGCCGCCCCCACGTGGCCCACACGCGAAGCCCACCTGGCCGATGCGTACGAAACCGTTGCGGCACACCACAACCAGCTGGGCCTGACACCACCCCTTGATCCGCGCACGCGCGGCTTCCACAGCCGCCCCTACCGCGTCCTCGACGCCGCCCGCTTCGCCGACGCGCTCTGCCCGGGCGCGGTCGGGGCCGTGGACCAGTGGGTGGACAGCACCGACGTCCTCGGCCGCCCGGAGCGGGCCCGGGCGGCCGCGCGCGGGGTGACGCAGCACGAAGAAGCCCCCGCACCGGGGGCGCGAGGGCTTCTTCGGGAGTGACCGGTCAGAGCGGTGTGCCCTGACCCATCGCGGAGCCCAGTGCGACCTGCTCCGCCTTGTTGTCGATCGTCTCGATGTGCTTCTTGCTCCGCCGGTTGCGGCGCTCGACCCAGGTCGCGAGCGCGGTGAGCAGCAGGCACAGCACGATGTAGATCGCGGCCGCCACGATCGTCGACGGGACGATCGGCCGGCCGAACGCGCCCTGCGAGCCGATGTAGCGCGCGTAGTAGAGCAGTTCGGGGTACGTGACCAGGAAGCCGAGCGCGGTGTCCTTGAGCAGCACCACCAGCTGGCTGATGATCGTCGGCAGCATCGCCCGGATGGCCTGCGGCAACAGCACCGAGAACATCACCTGCGTCTTGCGCATGCCGAGCGCGTACGCGGCTTCCGACTGGCCCTTCGGCAGCGAGTTGATACCCGCGCGGAAGACCTCCGCGAGCACGGAACCGTTGTACAGCGTCAAACCCAGTACCACGGCGAACAGCGGCGAGGTGTCCACGCCCACGGTCGGGAGGCCGTAGTAGAAGAGGAACATAAGGATCAGCAGCGGGATAGCGCGGAAGAACTCGACGACGAACGTGGAGATCCCGCGCAGCCACTTGTGCTCCGACAGCCGGCCGGCGGCGAAGACCGCGCCGAAGACCAGCGCGCACACGGCGCCGAGCGCGAAGGCCTCGAGCGTGGCGAGCACGGCGCTGGCGAGGTCCGACTGCACCTGCGCGTACTGCAGCCATTCCCACTTGCGCGGGGCGAACTGGCCGCTGGCCGCGAAGCTGTAGACGACGAAAGCGATCAGCGCGACGACGACGAGGATGCCGAGCACGGCGTAGAGCCGGTGCCGGGCCCGCGATTTCGGCCCCGGCGTGTCGAACAGGACGGTGCTCATCGGGCCACGCTCCAGCGCTTCTCCAGGCTGCGCTGCACGAGCGACAGCACGGCGACCAGGATGATGAACCCGAGCGCCACCCACAGGAGGGCGACCAGCTGGCTGTCGCCGCGCTCGGAGATGTACTGGCGGATCGCGCCGGCCTCCGCGACGGAGAACCCGCTGGCGATGGTGGTGTTCTTCAGCAGCGCGATGAGCGTGCTGATCAGTGGCGGGACCACGGACCGCAGCGCCTGCGGCAGCACCACCTGGCCGAGGATCTGGCCGAACGTGAGGCCGAGCGCGCGGGCCGCCTCGGCCTGGCCGACCGGCACGGTGTTGATGCCCGAGCGCACGACCTCGCAGATGAACGCCGACGTGTACACCGTCAGCGCCAGGACCGCGTACGTGAGGTAGTCGAGCGAGAGGATGTCGAGCAGTGGGTACGCGAACACGAAGAACGCGAACACCAGCGTCAGCGGTGTGTTGCGCACGATGGTGACGTAGGTCGTGCCGATCGCGCGCAGCACCGGCACCGGGCTCACGCGCAGCATCGCCAGGATCGTGCCGAACACGAGGCTGCCGGCGCCGGCGATGAGGAACAGTTCGATCGTGCGCAGGAAGAACGGACCGAACAGGTCCAGATTGTCGAGCAGGACGTCCATGGAGCCTTCCCCGCGTCCGTAGGTTCACGTGGCACGGCCGGTGAACGGAGTACCCGTCCACCGGCCGTGGAGGTGCGTCAGTAGGGCTGGATGGTCGGCTTCGTCGCGGTGGCGTTCGACTTGCCGAGGGTGGCGTCGTAGATCTTCTGCCACGTGCCGTCGTCGAGGCTCTTCTGCAGCAGGTCGTTCATCTTCGTCCGCAGCACCTTGTCGTCCTTGTTCAGGCCGATGCCGTAGGGCTCCTGAGAGAACGGCTTGCCGACGACCTTGAGCGAGGTCGGGTCCTGGGCGGCGAAGCCCTTGAGGATCGCGTCGTCGGTCGTGACGGCGTCGACCTCCTTGGTGCCCAGCTTTTCCACGCACTGCGAGTACTTCTGGAACTCGACGATGTTGGCGGGCTCGGTCAGGTTCTGCTCGCGCACGCGCTGGATCGGCGTCGACCCGGTCACCGAGCAGACCTTCTTGCCCTTCAGGGTCTCCGGGCCGGTGATCGAGGTGTCGTCCGCGCGCACCAGCAGGTCCTGGCCGGCCTGGAAGTACGGCCCGGCGAAGGAAACCTGCTGCTTGCGCTTGTCGGTGATCGTGTACGTGCCGACGTAGTAGTCGACCTGGCCGTTGGAGATGGCCTGCTCACGCGCGGCCGAGTCGACCGTGACGAACTTGATCTTGTCCGGCGCGACACCGATCCCGGCGGCGATCATCCGGGCGATCTCGATGTCGAAGCCCTCGAACTTGCCGGTCGTCGGGTCCTTCTGGCCGAGGCCCGGCTGGTCGTCCTTGACCCCGACGGTGACCGTGCCCGCGGACTTGATCTTGGCGAAGGTCGCCGAGCCGGGCAGGTCGACGTTCTGCGCGACCGTGTACGTCGGCAGCGCGGCGGTGTTCGTGCCTTCGCCGCCCGGGGGCGCGGGCGTGCCTTCCTTGCCGCAGGCCGTGAGCAGCAGCCCGCCGGCGAGCAGGCCCGCTGCGAGGGTGCGGATCCTCATTGCTTTGTCTCCTGTATCTGTCGTCGGTACGGCTGGTCCGAAGCCGCCGGGTACGGCAGGTGCCGGGAAAAACTCGGTGTCGTCAGTGGGTGAGGATCTTGCCCAGGAAGTCCTTCGCCCGGTCGCTCTTCGGCTGGGTGAAGAACTGTTCGGGCGTGGTGTCCTCGACGATTTCTCCGTCGGACATGAAGATCACCCGATCGGCTGCCCGTCGGGCGAAGCCCATTTCGTGGGTGACGACGAGCATGGTCATGCCGTCCTTGGCCAGGCCGGTCATCACGTCGAGCACCTCCTGGACCATCTCCGGGTCCAGCGCCGAGGTCGGCTCGTCGAACAGCATGACCTTCGGGCGCATCGCGAGCGCCCGGGCGATCGCCACGCGCTGCTGCTGGCCGCCCGAGAGCTGGGCCGGGTACTTGTCCGCCTGGTTCGCGATGCCGACGCGGTCGAGCAGTTCCATCGCCGTCTTGCGCGCGTCGGCGGAGGAGAGCTTGCGGACCTTGACCGGCGCGAGCATCACGTTCTCGACGATCGTCTTGTGCGCGAACAGGTTGAACGACTGGAAGACCATCCCGACGTCGGCGCGCAGCGCGGCGAGCGCCTTGCCCTCGGCCGGCAGGGGCACCCCGTCGACGGCGATCTCCCCGGCGTTGATCGGCTCCAGCCGGTTGATCGCGCGGCACAGCGTCGACTTGCCCGAACCGGACGGCCCGAGCACCACCACGACCTGGCCGCGTGGCACCTCGATGGTGATGTCCTTCAGCACGTGCAAATCGCCGAAGTACTTGTCCACGGCGTTCGCCTTGATCATCGGCGCCGCCACCTCCGCGGTCATCTGGCCTCCAGAGCTCCTTCACCACCGGCACCTGCGGGACCGGGTCCCGCGTCGATGGCGGAAACCTACTCGCATCGAACCCTTTGTAAAGGCGGCTTGAGCAATACTTAGGGTTTCAAGTACATATCGACTTCCGAGGCCGTCCTCGCTGGTCGGCGGCCATCGGCGCAGCTCAGCCTAGTCAAAGGCGCACTTCGCAAGCGCGTTCAGTGACCCGCGAGGGTGACTGTGGGTGATGCCTCCTGCCGTTTCGTGGTCGCGGACGAGTGCCCCCTAGAGTTCCTCGCTACCGTGGGCTGGATCACCGGGGAGGCGAGCGGTGCGGGTGCTGCTGGTTGAGGACGACGACCGGGTCGCGGGCGCCCTCGTGCCCGCGCTGACGAGGCGCGGGCTGGAGATGCAGCGGCTGGCGTCGGGCGCCGGCGTGCTCGACCGCGTGCACGACGTGGACGTCGTGCTGCTCGACCTCGGGCTGCCCGACGTCGACGGCGTGGTGCTGTGCCGCCGCATCCGCGCGGTCAGCGACGTCGCCGTGATCGTGGTGTCGGCGCGCGGCGAGGTGGACGACCGGGTGCAGGGCCTGCGCGCGGGCGCCGACGACTACCTCGTGAAGCCCTACGACGTGGAGGAGCTGCTGGCCCGCGTCGAGGCCGTGCGCCGCCGCCGGGGCGAACGCGCCGACGCACCCGCGCCCGTGATCGAGGTCGGGGACGTGAAGATCGACCTGGCGCGTCACGAGGTGCTCGTGGACGGGCAGTCGATCGCCTTGTCCCGCAAGGAGTTCCAGGTGCTGGCGCTCGTCGCGGGTGCGCGTGGCTCCGTGTGCTCGCGCGAACACGTGCTCACGGAGGTGTGGGGCCACCGCGGCGCGGCCGAGAGCCGCTCGCTCGACGTGCACGTGGCGACGCTGCGCACGAAGCTCGGGCGCCCCGCACTGATCGAGACCGTCCGCGGTGTCGGCTACCGCCTCGGCGGACGGGGCTGAGCGGTGCGCGTCCGCCTCCAGGGGATCGTGGTCACGCTCGTCGCGCTGCTCGTGTTCGGCCTCGGTATCCCGCTGGCGCTGACGATGGCGAACAGCCTCGAGCAGAACCTGTTCCTCGACCGGCTGACCGACACCGCGCGGTTCGCCTCGCTCGCGCAGCGGCCGCTGGTGGACAACCGGCCCGCGCTGCTGGAGCCGGAGCTGCGCCGCTACACCGACGTGTACGGCGTGAAGGTCGTCGTGGTGAACCAGGACGGCGTGGCGGTGCTCAGCTCGCTGGGCGGCACCGATGCCGCGCGGATCGACCGCTCGGCCATCGACGTGCCCGTGAACGAGGCGCTCGCCGGCCGGCCCCCGGCGCCCGGGCCGCTGCTGACGCCGTGGACGACCGCGCCGCTCGTGCTCGCCGAGCCGATCCTCATCGACGGCGAGGTGCGCGGCGCCGTCGTCACCGAGTCCGCGACCGACCACGTGCGCACGGTGCTGCTGTGGCAGTGGCTGGTGCTGGCCGCCGGCGCCGTGATCGCGTTCGGGCTCGCGCTGCTCGTCGCGATCCCGGTGGTGCGCTGGACGCTGCGGCCCGTGCGCCGCCTTGACGAGGCGACGGGCTCGCTGGTCGCGGCCGTGGTCAGCGGGCGCGAGGTGGTGCCGGTGGGGGAGAGCGGCGGGCCGCCGGAGCTGCGGCAGCTGGGCCGCTCGTTCGACCGGATGGCGGCGAGCGTGTCGGAGGCACTGGCGGCGCAGCGCGCGTTCGTCGCCGACGCGTCGCACCAGCTGCGCAACCCCCTGACCGCGCTGAAGCTGCGGCTGGGCAACCTCGAGGGCCACGTGGACGACGACACCGCGGCCGCCGACCTCGACGCCGCGCGCGTGGACGCGGGCCGGCTCAACCAGATCCTCGACGAGCTGCTGTCGATGGCTCGCGCGGAGGCGGCGGGCGGTGAGCTCGTGGCCGAGAACCTCGGTGAGGTGGTGGCCGACCGCGTCGCCGACTGGTCCGTGGTGGGCGCGGCCCGCGACGTCGCGCTGGAGACCGACGCCGACGTCGACGGCGCGCGCGTCCTGCTCCCGCCGCGCGGGCTCGAGGTGATCCTCGACGCGCTGATTGACAACGCGCTCAAGTTCACCGGCCAGGGGACGTCGGTGCACGTCTCGGCCGTCCGCGACGGTGAGGTGGTGAAGCTGGCCGTTCGCGACCACGGCCCCGGCCTGCGGGAGGACGAGCTGGAGCGGGCCGTCGACCGGTTCTGGCGCAGCACGGCGCACCAGAACGTGCCCGGGTCCGGGCTGGGCCTCGCGATCGTGCGGGAGATCGTCCGCCACTCCGGCGGTGACCTGCGGCTTTCGCTGCCCGAAGGCGGCGGGCTCCGGATCGAGATGGACCTGCAGGTGGCGCCTTAGACCTTCTGCTCGCGGTAGTACGCCATCGCGCCCGGGTGCAGTGGCAGGGGCTCCGTCTCGATGCCGGGGTGCACGTCGATGGACAGCGCCGCCCGGTTGGCCTCCGCGAGGGCGGGGCGCGCGTCGTAGAGACCGCGGGTGAGGGCTTCCGCGACCTCGTTGCTCATCGTCGTCGGGACGACCAGGAAGTTGGGCACCACGAGCGTCGTGACCGGGCCGGCCTGGTTGTAGGTGCTGCCCGGGATCGTCGCGGTGCCGTAGACGGGGCTGTAGGCCTGCATGCCCTGCATGAGGCTCGCCATGTCGAGCAGCCGCAGGCCGACCTTCTGCGTGTACCGGGTGATGAGCGGCGTCGGCAGGCCGCCGGACCAGAACAGGGCGTCGATGCGGTGGTCCTCGAGCGCCTTGAGGGAGTCTTCGAGGCCCAGCTGCTGCGGATCGGCGTTGTCGAGCCCGGCGACGTGCAGCACGCGCTCGGCGATGTACTCCACGCCCGACTCCGGCGACCCGACCGCGATGCGGCGCCCGGCCAGCATCGCCACCGAGGTGTAGGGCGAGTCGGCGCGCACGACGATGTGCAGGTAGTCGTCGTGGATGCGCGCCAGCGCGGCCAGCTTGCCCGGGTACTTCGCCGCGGACTCGGCGGCCAGGTCGGCGGCGACGAACGCGACGTCGGCGCCACCGGTCAGCACGCGGTTGAGGTTGTCGCGCGAGCCCTGCGTGGCCAGGACCTGCGGCCGGTCGACCTCCAGGTCCCCGGCCCACGCGCCGGACAGCGCCTGGGCGAGGTCGTTGTACACGCCGCCGACCGCGCCCGAGGCGATGCGCAGGTGCAGGCCCTCGAAGCTCGGCCCGCACGCCGCGGTCAGCGCCGTCACGAGCACCGCCGCCACCGCCGCGACCGTCCGCCTCCACCGCATGGGGCGATCGTGCCAGACGGCGCGCGGCCGCGGGCGGCGGCGAGCTCCGCAAGCGGTCAAGGGACCCGGCGGCGGTGAAAACCGCGTTGTCAGACATCGCGCGGTGATCGGGTCGAAAGGGGGCCGTGACCGGGGAACAACCAGGTGGGCGGCGGCTTCGGCGAGGTCGGCGGGGGTTACCCTGACTGACGATGACCGAGAACCTCAAGACCTTCCAGATCCGCACCTTCGGCTGCCAGATGAACGTGCACGACTCGGAACGGCTCGCCGGTCAGCTCGAGGAGGCCGGGTACGTCCCCGCGAGCGCGGAGGCGAAGCCGGACCTGGTCGTGTTCAACACCTGCGCGGTGCGGGAGAACGCGGACAACAAGCTGTACGGCACGCTGGGTCACCTGCGGCCGGACAAGATCGCCAACCCGGACATGCAGATCGCGGTGGGCGGGTGCCTGGCGCAGAAGGACCGCGGGGAGATCGTCAAGCGCGCCCCGTGGGTCGACGTCGTGTTCGGGACGCACAACATCGGCGCGCTGCCGACGCTGCTGGAGCGCGCGCGGCACAACGCCGAGGCCGAGGTCGAGATCCTCGAGTCGCTCGAGACGTTCCCGTCGACGCTGCCCGCGCGCCGCGAGTCGTCGTACGCGAGCTGGGTGTCGGTTTCGGTCGGGTGCAACAACACCTGCACCTTCTGCATCGTCCCGTCGTTGCGCGGCAAGGAACGCGACCGCCGCCCGGGCGAGATCCTCGCCGAGGTCGAGGCGCTCGCGGCCGAGGGTGTGCTCGAGGTGACGCTGCTGGGGCAGAACGTGAACTCCTACGGCGTCGAGTTCGGCGACCGGCTCGCGTTCGGCAAGCTGCTGCGCGCCGCCGGTGGCATCAGCGGTCTGGAACGCGTGCGGTTCACGTCGCCGCACCCCGCGGCGTTCACGTCGGACGTGATCGACGCGATGGCCGAGACGCCGAACGTGTGCCACCAGCTGCACATGCCGCTGCAGTCGGGTTCGGACCGCGTGCTGCGCGAGATGCGCCGGTCCTACCGCTCCGCGCGGTTCCTGAAGATCCTCGACGAGGTGCGCGCGGCGATGCCCGACGCGGCGATCACCACGGACATCATCGTCGGCTTCCCCGGCGAGACCGAGGAAGACTTCCAGGCGACGCTCGACGTGGTGCGCGAGGCGCGGTTCTCCAGCGCGTTCACGTTCCAGTACTCGAAGCGCCCCGGCACGCCGGCCGCGACGATGGCGGACCAGCTGCCGAAGGAGGTCGTGCAGGAGCGCTACGACCGGCTCGTCGAGCTGCAGAACGAGATCTCCTGGGCGGAGAACAAGAAACTCCTCGGCACGAAGGTCGAGCTGCTCGTGGCGACGGGCGAGGGCCGCAAGGACGCGGAGACGCACCGGATGAGCGGCCGCGCCCGCGACGGGCGCCTCGTGCACTTCACCCCCACCGGGCCCGCGGTGGCGGGTTCCGTGCGCGCGGGCGACGTGGTGGAGACCGTGATCACCTACGGCGCCCCGCACCACCTGGTCGCCGACGGCGACCTCCTGACGCACCGCCGCACGCGGGCGGGCGACAACGCCGAAGCGGGTCTTCGGCCCAAGACGAGCGGGGTCACGCTGGGGCTGCCGGGCTTCGGAGTCCCGGCGGCGCAGCCGGCCCCGGTGAGTGGGTGTGCGCTGTGAGCGAGCCAGGAACGCCGGCCGAGGTCGACGAAGAGCTGACGTCCGAAATCGACGACGCGGGTCACCGCGCGGCCCGGACGGTGGAGCTCGGCCGCCGTGGTTTCTACATCGCCGTGTTCATCGTCGTACTGCTGGTCGCGCAGGCCCTGCCGTGGGTCGGCGACCACGCGGGCTACCAGGTCCTGCAGGGCCAGGGCGGCGGCATCCCCCAGCTGTTCGCCGCGACGTCCACCGGCATCGGCGTCCTGGCCGGCGCGGTGGCTCTCGTGACGCGCCGCTGGTGGATCGCGTGGTGCTGCGCCGCCGGCGGCTGGTTCGCCTCGGTCGACGGCCTGCTCGCCGTGTGGTCCCAGCAGTCCGCCCACGCTTCCGGCGCCGCCGGCGGCGGCCCGGGCATCGGCCTGATCATCGCCTGGGTGGCCACGATCGTCCTGGCGACGATGTGGATGAGGACGGCTTTCTCGCGGTCTTGAGGACGGGCCGCACTTCGTTCGGCAGTTCCCGCCCGGGTGACGGCGGTCCGGCGCCGCGGCTGCGAGTTCCGCACGCTCACAGGGCTGCTCGCCGGTGCCAGGGAAGGCCGCGGCGACGCGCTGGTCCTGCGCGGCGAGCCGGGGATCGGCGAAACGGCGCTGATCTCCGCCGCCCTCGCGCGGCCGGACGTGTTCGGTGATGAGGGTGGTCGGGGTTGAGTGGTCGCGGGATTCCGTCTCGCGGGCTTCCGCCGGTGGTGTCGAGTGCCGGAGGCACGAGGGGCCTTTTGGCACCGCGGGCCGTCACCGAAGTTTCAAGCCCCGGCGATCACCGGCGATCATTCGCGGGCGTGAGCACCCCCGCCGAAGCTTGAGCGCCCACGGCTACCGCCGACCAACCCGGCGATTGAAAAAGGGCCGCTTCCCGGCTCACCCGGGAGCGGCCCTTCCTCAGCAGAAACCTCAGCAGAAACCTCAGCGGTCAGCCACAGCGGCCTCGGCGGCTTCCATCCACTCGCGCCACTGCGCGGCCTGCTCGTCGGCCTTCTTGGCGCGGCGTTCGTCGCCCGCGGCGCGGGCCTTGGCGGCCTGGGCTTCGAACTGTTCGACGCGCTCGCGGAACTGCGCGGCGCGCGCCTGGGCCTCCGGGTCGGTGCGGCGCCAGCGGCTGTCTTCGGCCGACTTGACCGCGTCCTGGACCGCTTTGAGCCTGCCGTCGAGTTCGCGGATGCGCTCGCGCGGGACCTTGCCGATCTCGTCCCACTGCTCCTGGATGCGCCGCAGGGCCGACTTGGCCGCGTCGAGGTTCGCGGCGACGTCGATCTTCTCGGCCTCGACCAGCAGCTCTTCCTTGCGGACGGCGTTGCCGGCGAACTCGGCGTCGCGCTCGGTGAAGACGGCGGAGCGGCGGGCGAAGAACTGGTCCTGGGCGGCGCGGAAGCGCTGCCACAGTGCTTCGTCGCTGTCCTTGGGCGCGCGGCCCGCGGCGCGCCACTCGGCCATGAGCTCCTTGTACCGGCCCGCGGTCGCGCCCCAGTCCTCCGAATCGGCGAGCGATTCGGCCTCGGCGATGAGCTCTTCCTTGCGGTGCTTGGCGCCCGCGCGCTGCTTGTCGAGCTCCGCGAAGTGCGAGCCGCGGCGGCGGTTGAAGGCCTCGCGGGCCTTGGAGAACCGCTTCCAGAGCTCGTCGTCCGTCTTGCGGTCGACGCCCTTGACCGTCTTCCACTCGTCGAGGATCGCGCGCAGCCGGTCGCCCGCGGCCTTCCACTGGGTGGAGTCGGCGGCGATCTTCTCCGCCTCCTCGGCCAGCGCCTGCTTGCGTGAAACGGCGGCGGCCCGGGCCTCCTCGCGCTCGTGCTTCGCATTGGCCAGCGCCTTCTCCGCGACACTGATCACGTACTCGACGCGCGCGGCCAGCGCCTTGAGGTCACCGACCACCGCCGACTCGGCCAGCCCGTCGCGGATCTGCGTGGCGCTCGAAAGCGCGTGCTTCGGATCGCCGGCGCCGGAGTGCAGCCGGGTCTCGAGCAGCTCGACCTCCGTGCGGACGTCGTCGAAGCGGCGGGCGTAGTGCACCAGCCCCTCTTCGGGGGTGCCCGCCTGCCAGACCCCGACCGAGCGTTCACCTTCGGCGGTGAAAACGAAGACAGTGCCCTCCGCGTCGACCCGGCCCCAGGTGGACGGGGTGGGCTCGGCGGGCGGAACCGGAGGTGCGGTCTGGGCACTGCCGGGCGCGTGCGGCACGGGGTGGGGTGTCGGGGTGCCGCTGGACGTGTTCTCCTGGGCCATCGCAGGCTCCTTATCGCCTGTACGCCCGCTGGTGCGGGCGCCCCGCGTGCTGCGGGGCCGGGTTACGCGGTTCTGCTCCGGGGCCACGGTGCCCCAGCGGCATTCAAGCAGCTCAGCGCCTGCTGTGGTACCGATGCGCCACCTGAAGCCAGTGATCCTACTTCTCCTTGACGCTCCGTGTCGGCAGGTCCTACCCGTCCAGGTACCCTCGGCCAGCGTGATCAGCCCTGCTCAGCCGCCTCGTCCGGTCGCCGTCGTCGGTCCCACGGCCACCGGGAAGACGGCGCTGGCCGTCGAGCTGGCCCTCGCCCTCGGCGGCGACGTCGTGAACGCCGACGCCCTGCAGCTCTACCGCGGCATGGACATCGGCACGGCCAAGGCCACCGAAGCCGAGCGGCGCGGGGTGCCCCACCACCTGCTCGACGTCCTCGACGTCACCGAGACCGCTTCCGTCGCCGCCTACCAGCGCGACGCCCGCCGCGAGATCGAGGAAGTCCTCGCCGCCGGGCGCGTCCCGGTGCTCGCCGGCGGCTCCGGCCTGTACGTGCAGGCCGTGCTCGACGACCTCAGGTTCCCCGGCACCGACCCCGCCGTGCGGGCCCGCCTCGACGCGGAAGCCACCGAGCTCGGCACCGCGGCGCTCTACGCGCGGCTGGGCGAGCGCGACCCGGCCGCGGCCGCGGCGATCCTGCCCACGAACACCCGGCGCATCGTGCGCGCGCTGGAGGTCATCGAGCTCACCGGAGAGCCCTTCTCCGCGAACCTCCCCAAGCCGGGCCCGGCCCGCTACGGCACGGTGCTGATCGGCGTCGACCGCGAGGCCGCCGAGCTCGACGAGCGCGTCGACCTGCGCGTGGAGCACATGTTCGATGCCGGCCTGGTCGACGAGGTGCGCACGCTCGTCACCCGGGGCCTGCGCGAAGGCAAGACGGCTTCCCGCGCGCTCGGCTACCAGCAGGTGCTCGCCGAACTCGACGGGGGCGGCGACTTCGCGGCCGCCGCCGCGGCGACGAAGCAGGCCACCCGCCGCTTCGTCCGCCGGCAGCGCTCCTGGTTCCGCCGCGACAAGCGGATCCGGTGGTTCGACGGCGCTTCCCCCGACCTGGCCGCGCGCGTGCTCGAGGCGCTGGGCCAGTAATCTTGAACCCATGGGCGGCATCGAATTCCTGAAGGGGCACGGCACGCAGAACGACTTCGTGCTGTTGCCCGACGCGTCCGGCCGCCTCGACCTCACGCCGGAGCGCGTGGCGGCGCTGTGCGACCGCCGGCGCGGGCTGGGCGCCGACGGCGTGCTGCGCGTGGTCCGCGCCGGTGCGCTGGGTGAGGCGTCCGAGGGCGAGTGGTTCATGGACTACCGCAACGCCGACGGTTCCGTCGCCGAGATGTGCGGCAACGGCGTGCGCGTGTTCGCCCGGTACCTCGTCGACGCGGGTCTGGCGGGCGACGGCCACTTCACGGTCGGCACGCGCGCGGGCGACCGCCCCGTGGTCGTGCACCCCGACCGTTCCGTTTCCGTCCACATGGGACCGGCCACGATCACCGGCACCTCGGTCACCGTGGTGGCGGGGCAGCCGTTCTCGGGCGTGGCCGTGGACGTCGGCAACCCGCACCTCGTCTCCGTGCTCGACGACGACGTGGCGGACCTCGACCTGCGCGAGCAGCCCGACTTCGACCACGACTTCTTCCCGAACGGTGTGAACCTCGAGTTCGTGAACCTGCTCGGCGAGAGCGCGCTGCGCATGCGCGTCCACGAGCGGGGCGTGGGGGAGACCCGGTCGTGCGGCACCGGCACGGTCGCCGCCGTCGCCGCGGCCTTCCACCTCGCGGGCACCGACACGGGTTCGTCCACCGTCGACATCCCGGGCGGGCGCGTGACCGTGACGGTCGAGCGAGGTGCCTCCACGCTCACGGGCCCGGCGGAGATCGTCGCGCGCGGTGAGCTGGACGAAGGCTGGTGGGCCGCCGCCGGAGAGTGAGCGGCGGCCCGGCGCCTCAGCCCACCGTCACCTCGACGGCCAGCTCGCCGTCACCCGGCCTCGTGGTCACGGCGGAGATCACACCCGCCGCGCGCACGTCGTCGGACACCGCGGCGAAGCCGGTGAGCACGTCGTCCGGCGCGCTGACCGTCACGGCCTCCACGGCCGAGCGCATCGACACCTTCGCGTCCGTCTTGGCCCGCCGCACGGCCGCGATCACCGAACCGGCCAGCGGCAGCAGCCCGGTGTCGCCGTCGACGATCGGCGCTTCGGGCCACGGCGCGCGGTGCACCGAACCCTCCTGCCACCACGACCACACCTCTTCGGCGGTGTAGGGCAGCACGGGGGCGAACAGCTGCACCAGCGTCGACAGCGCCGTGGTCAGCGCCGCCCGCGCCGACTCCGCGGCCGCCTCGCCGCGATCGCCGTACGCGCGCGCCTTGACCAGCTCGACGTAGTCGTCGCAGAACGTCCAGAAGAACGTCTCCGTCACCTGCAGCGCCCGCGCCTGGTCGAGGCTCTCGAACGCCGCCGTCGCCTCGCGGACCACGGCGCCGAGCGCGGCGAGCACCGACCGGTCCAGCGGTTCGGTGACCTCGGCGCCGGGCCCGGGCAGGCCGAGCCCGAGCACGAAGCGGCTCACGTTCAGCAGCTTCGTCGCGAGCCGCCGCCCGACCTTCATCTGGCCCTGGTCCTCGGCCGTGTCGACGCCAGGGCGCGCGCTCGCGGCCCAGTACCGGATCGCGTCGGGGCCGAACTGGTCCAGCAGCGCGGCGGGCGTGACGACGTTGTCCTTGGACTTCGACATCTTCTTGCGGTCCGGGTCGAGCACCCAGCCGGAGATCACGGCGGCGCGCCACGGCAGCACGTGCTCTTCGAGCTCCGAGCGCACGGCCGTCGAGAACAGCCAGGTGCGGATGATCTCGTGGGCCTGCGGCCGCAGCGAGTACGGGTACACGAGGCGGAACAGGTCGTCGTCGAGGCTCCAGCGCCCGCCGATCTGCGGCGTGAGCGACGAGGTCGCCCACGTGTCCATCACGTCCACCTCGCCCGCGAACCCGCCCGGTTTCCCGCGCTGGTCCTCGGTGTAGCCCGGGGGCACGTCGGTGGTCGGGTCCACGGGCAGGCTCGCGTCTTCGGGCACGAGCACGGCGTCGTGGTCCGGCTCGCCGTGCCCGTCGAGCGGGTACCAGACGGGGATCGGCACGCCGAAGAACCGCTGGCGGCTCACGAGCCAGTCGCTCGTGAGGCCCTCGGTCCAGGCGCGGTAGCGGACCTCCATGTGCGGCGGCACCCAGTTCAGCTCTTCGCCGCGCGCCAGGAGCTTCGCGCGCAGGGCCTCGTCGCGGCCGCCGTTGGCGAGGTACCACTGGCGGCTCGTGACGATCTCGAGCGGCCGGTCGCCCTTCTCGTAGAACTTCACCGCGTGCGTGATCGCCCGCGGTTCCCCGCGCAGCGACCCCTCGGCCCGCAGCGCCTCGACGACGAGCTGGCGTCCCGTGTGGACGGTTTTGCCGGCCAGCGGCGCGTAGGCCTCGGCGGGCACCCCGCGCGGCGGCTCGGGCAGGAACCGCCCGTCGCGGCCGAGCACCGGCCGCGTTTCCAGGCGCAGCGCGCGCCACCACGTGACGTCGGTGGTGTCGCCGAAGGTGCAGACCATCGCGATGCCCGTGCCCTTCTCGGGGTCGGCGAGGTGGTGCGCGTGCACCGGCACCTCGACGCCGAACACCGGCGTGCGCACGGTTTTCCCGACCAGGTCGCGGTAGCGCTCGTCGTCGGGGTGCGTCACGAGCGCGACGCACGCGGGCAGCAGCTCCGGCCGCGTCGTCGAGATCAGCACCTCCGCGTCGCCGGCCGCGCGGAACACGAGGTCGTGGTAGGCGCCGGGCCGTTCGCGGTCCTCCAGCTCGGCCTGCGCGACGGCGGTGCGGAACGTGGTGTCCCACAAGGTCGGAGCTTCGGACTGGTACGCCTCACCGCGCGCGAGGTTGCGCAGGAACGCGCGCTGCGAGATCTCCGTGGTCGAGGGGTCGATGGTCTGGTACGCGAGCGTCCAGTCCACCGACAGCCCGACGCGCCGCCAGACGTCCTCGAAGACCTTCTCGTCTTCCTCGGACAGCGTGCGGCACAGCTCGACGAAGTTGCGCCGCGACACCGGGAGCACGTCCTTGCCCGGCTTCGCCGGTGGCGTGAACGACGGGTCGTAGGGCAGGGACGGTTCGCAGCGCACGCCGTAGTGGTTCTGCACGCGGCGCTCGGTAGGCAGGCCGTTGTCGTCCCAGCCGATCGGGTAGAACACCTCCCGCCCGCGCATGCGCTGGTAGCGCGCGAGGACGTCGGTGTGCGTGTAGGAGAACACGTGGCCGATGTGCAGCGAACCGCTCGCCGTCAGGGGCGGGGTGTCGATCGAATAGACGTCGGTGCGCGGCTTTTCGCGGTCGAAGCGGTAGGTACCGGCGCGCTCCCACACCGCTACCCACTTGCCCTCCAGTCCGTCGACACCGACCTTCTCGGGGACACGGGGGCTGGGCTGCGGAGTGGCGTTCATGGGCCAACTCTAGGCGGGAGCCGCCACCGGTTTCCCGGGCACCGGGAGGTCGCGCATGCGCCGCAGCGGGGAGCAGACGACCCACAGCGTCGCGGCGAGCTGGCCCACCACCGCCGTCCACAGGGCGCCGGTGAGCCCGAACCACTCGCCGAGCGCGCCGCCCAGCAGGCCGCCGAGCGGCATCGTGCCCCACACGATGAACCGCACGCTCGCGTTCATCCGGCCCAGCAGGCCGTCGGGGGTGATCGCCTGCCGGTAGGACACCTGCGCGATGTTGTAGAGGATCACGCCGAACCCGGCCAGCGCCAGGCCGAAACCGGCGAGCGGCAGCCGCCAGCCGGGGCCCGCGAACGGCACGAGCAGGTTGCCGGGCCACACCAGCAGCGGCAGGAGCCAGATCGAGCGCGCCTGCCCGACGCGGCGGATGATCGCGCCGGCGAACAGCGCGCCGAGGATCCCGCCGATCCCGCCGACGGCCAGCAGCCCGCCGACCGCCGCCGGAGGCAGGCCGGCCGTGCGCGTCAGGAACAGCACTTGCACGGCCTGCGCGGCGGCGCCGAAGAGGTTGGCCGTGGCGGTGCAGGCGACGATCGCGCGCAACGGCTTGTCGGTGAACACGAACCGCAGGCCTTCGAGCATCTGCGGCAGCAGCCGCTCGTGCCCGGTCCGCTCGGGCAGCCGTTCGACGGTGCGGATCCGCCACAGGCACAGCGCCGAGACGAGGTAGCCGCACCCGGTGACCAGGACCGTGCTCGCGGCGCCGACGAACTGGACCAGGACACCGGCCGCGCTCGGCCCGGCGATCTGGGCCGAGGACTGCACCCCCTGCAGCTTGGCGTTGCCCTCGAGCAGCCGTTCGCGGCCGACGAGCGCCGGCAGGTAGGCCTGGTAGGAGACGTCGAAGAACACCGTGCCGATACCGGTGAGCAGCACGACCGCGATCAGCTGCGGCATCGTCAGGACCCCCGTCCACCACGAGACGGGGATGCTCAGGATCAGCACGGCCCGCGTGAGGTCGGCGGCGAGCATCACGGGCCGCTTGCGCAGCCGGTCCACCCACACGCCTGCCGGCAGGCCGATGAGCAGGAAGCCGAGCGTCTCGGCCGTGGTCAGCAGGCCCATCTCGAACGGCGTCGCCGCCAGCGTGACCGCCGCGAGCAGCGGGATCGCCGTGTTGCCCACGAACGTGCCGAACTGGCTGGCGGTGTCGCCCGACCAGAGCCGCCGGAAGTCGGCGTGGAAAAAGAGGGAGTCCCGGTTCACCCGAAAGAGTGTCGGGTAAGTGATTGGAAAGTGTCAATCACTTATCGCTGCCTAGGCTGTGCGCGTGCCGACCCCACGACGACCGGCGACGGAGGCCGAGGCCGCCGCGCTCGCGTCCGGAATACGCCTGCGGATCATCCGGTTGACCTCCTTCGAGGCCATGACCAACAAGGAGCTGGCCGAGCGGCTCGGCCGCGATCCGGCGACCACGCTCCACCACGTGCGGCGCCTGGTCGAGACCGGTTTCCTCGTCCCGGACGAACCCCGCCGGGGTGCTCGCGGCGCCAAGGAGATCCCGTACCGCTCCACCGGCCTGTCCTGGACGCTGGAGAACGACGACACGCAGGCCGTGCCCGTCGGCCAGGCGATGCTCGAGGCGTACCTCGCCGAGATGGGTGAGGCCGACCCGGCCGAGGTCGACACCTCCCGGCTCGTTTTCCAGGTCGAACCCGCCGAGGTCGCCGAGTTCAAGAGCCGCGTGGCGGAGCTGCTCGACGAGTTCGCTTCGCGGCCGCGCTCACCCGGCGCGGAGCGCACGGCCATCTACGTATCGATCTACCCCAGCCGCTAATCACTCGGTTCCCGCGCCGAATCGTGGGAGCATGGAGGCACGATGACAGAACTGACACACGAAGACCTGTACGACGACGACCCGTCGACCGGTGAGCTGGAGCTCGAGGACCGCGCCTCGCTCCGCCGCGTCGCGGGGCTGTCGACCGAACTCACGGACGTCACCGAGGTCGAATACCGCCGGCTGCGGCTGGAGCGCGTCGTGCTGGTCGGCGTGTGGACCGAAGGCACCGCTGAGCAGTCGGACGCCTCCCTCGCCGAGCTGGCGAGGCTGGCCGAGACCGCCGGTTCCGAGGTGCTCGAGGGCCTCGTCCAGCGGCGCGCCAAGCCCGACCCGGCCACGTACGTCGGCTCCGGCAAGGTGCGGGAGCTGCGCGACGTGGTCGTGGCGACCGGCGCCGACACGGTGATCTGCGACGGCGAGCTCTCGCCCGGCCAGCTGCGGCAGCTGGAGGAGAAGGTCAAGGTCAAGGTGATCGACCGGACCGCCCTGATCCTCGACATCTTCGCCCAGCACGCCCGCTCCAAGGAGGGCAAGGCGCAGGTCGAGCTGGCCCAGCTGCAGTACCTGATCCCGCGGCTGCGGGGCTGGGGTGCGTCGTTGTCCCGGCAGGCCGGTGGCCGCGCCGGTGGCGCCAACGGCGGTGTGGGCCTGCGCGGTCCCGGTGAGACCAAGTTGGAAACGGACCGGCGGCGGATCAACAAGCGCGTGGCGAAGCTGCGCCGCGAGATCGCGTCGATGGACACGATCCGCGAGACCAAGCGCGGCCGGCGCGTGGCCAACGAGGTGCCCAGCGTGGCGATCGTCGGCTACACCAACGCCGGCAAGTCGAGCCTGCTCAACGCGCTGACCGGCGCGGGGGTGCTGGTGGAGGACGCGCTGTTCGCCACCCTGGACCCGACCACGCGGCGGGCGCAGACGGCCGACGGGCGCACGTTCACCCTCACCGACACCGTCGGGTTCGTGCGGCACCTGCCGCACCAGCTGGTGGACGCGTTCCGCTCGACGCTGGAGGAGGCGGCCGACGCCGACCTGCTGCTGCACGTCGTCGACGGCTCCGACCCGGCGCCCGAGGAGCAGGTGAACGCGGTGCGCGAGGTGCTCGCGGAGATCACCCGCACCCGCAAGGAACCGCTGCCGCCGGAGCTGCTGGTGATCAACAAGGCCGACGCCGCGGACCAGGTCACGCTGGCCCGGCTGCGCCACCAGCTGTCCGGGTCCGTGCAGGTGTCCGCCCGGACCGGCGCGGGCATCCCGGAGCTGGCCGACGCGCTGGCCGAGCGGCTGCCGCGTCCGCAGGTCGTGGTCGAGGCGCTGGTCCCGTACTCGCGGGGCGAGCTCGTGGCCCGCGCCCACGCGGACGGCGAGGTGCTGGAGGAGGAGCACATCGCCGACGGCACGCGCCTGCTCGTGCGGGTCCACCCGGACCTCGCGGCGGCTCTGCGCCGGTACGAAACCAACTCCTCGCGGCTCTGAACGTCTTCCGTAGTGCGCGGCCGGTTCCGGCCGGGCACTACGGAGGTGAGCTGGTGCGGGTCGTCCTCGCTGTGGCGGCGGTTTTGCTGGTGATGGGTGCGGCGCCCGCCGCGGCGGCGCCACCACCCGCGCCGGAGACGCTGTGCAAGGTCACGGACTCGCGGCTCGGGGAGCTGTCCGGCCTCGCTTCCGATGGCGAGCACTGGTACGCGATCAACGACGGCGGCACGAAGGTGCAGGTCTTCGTGCTGAACCACTCGTGCGCCGTGCAGAAGGTGCTGTCGGCGAGCACCGACCCGTACGACGTCGAAGACGTCGCCCGCGCCGCCGACGGCACCCTGTGGCTCTCGGACACGGGCGACAACAGCCACAAGCGCTCGACCGTGGCGCTGATGGAGCTGAAGCCGTCCGGCGGCAGCGTGACACTGCACCGCCTGACCTATCCCGACGGTCCGCACGACACCGAAGCGCTGCTGCTGGACCGCTCGGGCACGCCGTACCTCGTGACGAAGGAAGTCTTCGGCGATTCCGCGGTCTACCGTCCGACCGGTCCGCTGGCGACCCCCGGCCCGACCAAGCTGGAGAAGGTCGGCTCGCTGACCATCCACGACACCGGCACCCCGGGCGGCCCGGTGGGCGCGTTCGGCTCAGTGCTGGTCACCGGAGGCGCCACCAGCGCCGACGGGACCGTGGTGGCCCTGCGGACGTACACCGACGCCTACCTCTACCCCGCCCCGGACGGCGACGTGCTCGCGGCGCTCAAACGCAATCCCGTCCGCGTGCCCCTGCCGAACGAGAAGCAGGGCGAGGCCCTCGCCTTCGAACCGGACGGGACGCTCCTGTCCGGTAGCGAGGGCGTCGGCCAGCCGCTGCGCGCGGTCAAGAACGCGACGTCCCTCGTCCCGGCCGCACCCCAGCGGGAAGCCGCGAAGCCCTCCGCCGCTTCGGGTGCCGGGGGCAGCGGTTCGGACGACTCGCCCGGCGTGCCGTGGTTGCCGGCGGCCGGGATCGCGGTCGCCGTGGTGCTGGGTGGCTGGTTCGTGGTCAGCCGGCTGCGGCGCCGCCCTCGGCGCTGATACCGCCCGCGGACGCACTCGCCGGCCGGGTCGCTCGACCTCCGCCCCCGCGGGGAGGCAACCGCGGGGGAGCGGCCGGGAGTGCGGTCCACACCGTTCATCGCACGGTTCATCGCACGGTGGCGTCCACAGTGCTGCCGGCACCGTCCACATCGGACCGCGGCGGCGACGGAGGCCGGGCATCCTCGTCGCCGTACCGCGGCCGCGGGAGGCGGAACCTAGAGCCGCCGCAGGACGGCGACGACCTTGCCCAGGATCGTGGCGTCGTCGCCGGGGATGGGGTCGTAGGCCTCGTTGTGCGGCATCAGCCAGATGTGGCCGTCCTTGCGCTTGAACGTCTTCACCGTCGCCTCGCCGTCGATCATGGCGGCGACGATCTCGCCGTTGTCGGCCGTCGGCTGCTGGCGGACGACGACCCAGTCGCCGTTGGTGATGGCGGCGTCGACCATCGAGTCACCCGTGACGCTCAGCAGGAACAGCTCACCCTCGCCGACGATCTCGCGTGGCAGCGGGAACACGTCCTCGATGGCCTGCTCCGCGAGCACCGGGCCACCGGCGGCGATCCGGCCGACCAGCGGCACGTACGCCGCCTTCGGCACGGACGGCTGCTGGTCCATGTCGATGCCCATGGGGTTGTCGTCGGTGGACGCGAGCACGCCCACCGCGCGCGGCCGGTTCGCGTCGCGGCGCAGGTAGCCCTTGCGCTGCAGCGCGCGCAGCTGGTGCGACACCGACGAGGTCGACGTGAGTCCCACGGCCTCGCCGATCTCGCGAACGCTCGGCGGATAGCCGAAGCGGCTCACCCACGTGCGGATCACGTCCAGCACCTGCTGCTGTCGCACGGTCAGCGTCTCGTCCACGTCGTAGACCTCCGGTAAGGGCGTCACCTTGCCCGCGTCACCGAGTGTGGTGCCCGCCTTGCTCTCCTTCGTCATCGTGTCTTTTCGCACCGGGTCCTTGCCCACCAGTGTCGCCTCCCAGACGTCCCGCGCGTTTCCGCGTCCGCCGGCCGGCTCCCGCGGCCGCGGGAGCCCTCGCCGGCGACATCTGCCCGGCAGATGTCCTGGTCACCGACGTTAGCCCACCGAGCGTGACTATTTCAAACATCTGTTCGATCGACACGCCGTGTCCTCTCGATTTTGTCGGTGCGGGGTGGTAGACCTTCGCACGGACGTTCGATAGAACGCCTGTTCGACCTGAGGGCATCGCCGCCGGTGAGGGGCTCGGGACGAACCGATCAGCAGGTCAGAAGGAGGTTCGCCATGTCGATCCTGGCAGACCGCGGGATCGTCCGCCCGCTCCGGCCCGTCCGGCAGGGCGCGGTTCCCGCCCGGGTTCCGGCGGGATCGCCGAGTCCGGTCCGGCGCCCCTCGGGCACGCGTGAGCGCCGCGGGGAGCCGCTTCGTCCGCCGACGCGCGCCCGCGTGGTCGCGGGGCACCGGTCGGCTGGGTCCGCGTGCGCGGAGCCGCGCCGGCCCGCCGTGCGCTGGCCGTGGCTCGTCGCGATCGCCGTCGGTGCCTGCCTGGTCGTCACCGTGCTGGGTGTTTTCGGGTCCGGCACGCCGGGTGGCTCGGTGCCCGAGCGCACGGCTGCGGTGTCCGTCCGGCAGGGCGACACGCTGTCCGACCTCGCGGCCCGGTTCGCGCCCGACTCCGACCGGTCGGCCGTCGTCGAGCGGATCAAGGAGCTCAACCATCTGGACGACGGTGTTCTCGTGCCCGGCCTGCCGCTCACGGTGCCGGTCGCGGCGGAGGTGGCGGGCCCGGGCCGGTGACGGTCGGGATCCGACCGGTCGCACCCCGAATCGGTGCCTTCTTCACCCGCTTGTGTCGCTTGCGTAGGCCGTCCGGGCGATCTATCGTCAACCCCTACATCTAGTAGTTACACCGCTGTAGTTGGTCCACAGGTAGGGGTACACTCGACACCAGTTGTCCACAGCTGGTCGGTGTTGATCCACCGGTTTTCCACAAGTCGATCACCAGGCACGGGGTCGTGCGGGGTGATCGTGGCCCGGGTCGTAGCGTGGCGGCCGGGGCCGGCGTGGACGGAAGCGGCCGGCGTTGAGGGGAAGGTGATCGGCGGATGAGGTGCCCGTTCTGCCGGCATGCGGACTCTCGGGTCGTCGACTCCCGAGAGGTGGATGAAGGACAGGCGATCCGGCGGCGGCGCTCGTGCGCCCAGTGCGGCCGGCGCTTCACCACGTCGGAGACGATGGTGCTCGCCGTCGTCAAGCGGTCCGGCGTCACCGAGCAGTTCAGCCGGGACAAGGTCGTCAACGGCGTGCGGCGGGCCTGCCAGGGCCGCCCGGTCGACGACGACGCGCTGCAGAAGCTCGCGCAGCGCGTGGAGGAGTCCATCCGCTCCGCCGGGCTGGCGGAGATCCCGAGCCACGAGGTCGGCCTGGCCATCCTCGGCCCGCTGCGGGAGCTCGACGAGGTCGCGTACCTCCGCTTCGCCAGCGTCTACCGCTCGTTCTCCTCGGTCGAGGACTTCGAGAAGGAGATCTCGGACCTGCGGAAAGCCATGGCGGGTACTGCTGCTGAAGAACGAGGCGAGCGCGCCGAAGACGACTGAGTGTCGCCTGCGCCGCGCGGGAGCGAGGGACGAGACCCGATGACCGAAACCGTGGGAACCGGCGCGGCGGCCGCCGGCCGGAGCAAGAAGAAGACCGCCGGCGGACTGACCGTCAAGCGGGTGTTCACCACCGACGGTGTGCACCCCTACGACGAAGTGTCCTGGGAGCAGCGCGATGTCGTGATGACCAACTGGCGCGACGGCAGCGTCAACTTCGAGCAGCGGGGCGTCGAATTCCCCGAGTTCTGGTCGGTCAACGCCACGAACATCGTCACGAGCAAGTACTTCCGCGGCGCCGTCGGCACCCCGCAGCGCGAGAGCAGCCTCAAGCAGCTCATCGACCGCGTGGTGAAGACGTACGTGAAGGCCGCCGCGGACCACGGTTACTTCGCCGGCTCCGCCGACCTCGAGATCTTCGAGCACGAACTCACCTGGATGCTGCTGCACCAGGTCTTCAGCTTCAACTCGCCCGTGTGGTTCAACGTCGGCACCGCCTCGAAGCAGCAGGTCTCCGCATGCTTCATCCTCGCCGTCGACGACACGATGGAGTCGATCCTCAACTGGTACCGCGAAGAGGGCCTGATCTTCAAGGGCGGCTCCGGCGCGGGCCTGAACCTCTCCCGCATCCGCTCCTCGAAGGAGCTGCTCACTTCCGGCGGCACCGCGTCCGGTCCGGTCTCGTTCATGCGCGGCGCCGACGCGTCCGCGGGCACCATCAAGTCCGGCGGCGCCACCCGGCGCGCGGCGAAGATGGTCGTGCTCGACGTCGACCACCCCGACATCGAGGAGTTCATCCAGACCAAGGCGCGCGAAGAGGCGAAGATCAAGGTCCTCCGCGACGCCGGGTTCGACATGGACCTCTCCGGCGCGGACATCTCCTCGGTGCAGTACCAGAACGCGAACAACTCGGTCCGCGTGTCCGACGAGTTCATGCAGTCCGTGGAGAACGGTACCGACTTCGGCCTGCGCGCCCGCCTCACCGGCGAGGTCATCGAGCGCACCGACGCGAAGAAGCTCTTCCGCAGCATGGCGCAGGCCGCGTGGGAGTGCGCCGACCCGGGCGTGCAGTACGACGGCACGATCAACGACTGGCACACCTGCCCCGAGTCGGGCCGGATCACCGCGTCGAACCCGTGCAGCGAGTACATGCACCTCGACAACTCGAGCTGCAACCTCGCGTCGCTGAACCTGCTGAAGTTCGTGTCGGCCGAAGGCACGTTCGACGCGCAGCTGTTCGCGAAGGCCGTCGAGTTCGTCATCACCGCGATGGACATCTCGATCTGCTTCGCCGACTTCCCGACCGAGCCGATCGCCGACACCACGCGCAAGTTCCGCCAGCTGGGCATCGGCTACGCCAACCTCGGCGCGCTGCTGATGGCGCTGGGCCACGCGTACGACTCCGAGGGTGGCCGCGCGCTCGCCGGCGCCATCACGTCGCTGATGACCGGTGTGTCGTACCGGCGTTCGGCCGAGCTGGCCAAGGTCGTCGGCCCGTACGAGGGCTACGCGCGCAACGCCGAGGCGCACCAGCGCGTGATGCGCAAGCACGCCGCGGCCAACGAGCTGGTCCGCACGTACCACTCCAACGACGCGGCCGTCCGCGCGCTGGCCACCGAGGAGTGGCAGCGCGGCATCGAGCTGGGCACGCGCCACGGCTGGCGCAACGCGCAGGCCTCGGTGCTCGCGCCCACCGGCACCATCGGCTTCATGATGGACTGCGACACCACGGGCATCGAGCCGGACTTCTCGCTGGTGAAGTTCAAGAAGCTCGTCGGCGGCGGGTCCATGCAGATCGTGAACCAGACGGTGCCGCGCGCGCTGAAGGTGCTGGGCTACCAGGACGAGCAGGTCGAGGCGATCGTCGAGTACGTCGCGCAGCACGGCCACGTCGTCGACGCGCCGGGCCTGCGTCCCGAGCACTACGAGGTGTTCGACTGCGCGGTCGGTGACCGCTCCATCGCGCCGATGGGCCACGTGCGGATGATGGCCGCGGTGCAGCCGTTCATCTCGGGCGCGATCTCGAAGACGGTCAACATGCCGGAGTCGGCGACGGTCGAGGACGTCGAGGAGATCTACTTCCAGGGCTGGAAGCTGGGCCTCAAGGCGCTCGCGATCTACCGCGACAACTGCAAGGTCGGCCAGCCGCTGTCCACCGGCAAGAAGAAGGAAGCCGAAGCGGAGCCGGAAAAGGTCGTGGAGTACCGCCCGGTGCGCCGCCGCCTGCCGAAGAAGCGCCCGAGCCAGACGGTGTCCTTCACCGTCGGCGGCGCCGAAGGCTACCTCCACGCCGGCTCGTACCCGGACGACGGCCTCGGCGAGATCTTCGTGAAGCTCGGCAAGCAGGGCTCGACGCTGGCGGGCGTGATGGACGCCTTCTCGATGTCGATCTCCGTCGGCCTGCAGCACGGCATCCCGCTGGAGTTCTACGTCTCGAAGTTCTCCAACCTGCGCTTCGAGCCGGCCGGCATGACGGACGACCCGGACATCCGCATCGCCACGAGCGTGATGGACTACCTGTTCCGCCGCCTCGCCCTTGACTACCTGCCCTACGAAAAGCGCTCCCAGCTCGGCATCTTCACGGCCGACGAGCGCTCGGCCGAGGTCGAGCAGAACTACGGCGGCCAGAACGTGGACCTCGAAGCGCTGCGCACCAGCGTCGACTCGTCCCCGGCCCAGGCCAAGTCGGACACCGCGGCCGAACCGGCCACCCGCGACGCCCAGAGCACGGCCGAACTGATGGAACTCCACCTCGGCAAAGCGGCCGACGCACCCCTCTGCATGACCTGCGGCACCAAGATGCGCCCCGCCGGCTCGTGCTACGCCTGCGAAGGCTGCGGCGCGACGTCGGGCTGTAGCTGATCCACCTCCGCCGCGAGGCGGTGAACGTCGCGGTCAGGGTGGCGAGATCCCGGTCTCGCCACCCTGACCACCGTCAAGTCGGCATCGCGACCGGAAAATCGCTCGTGCCGGTGGTGTCCCGGTGGAATGCTGGACGCATGATCGAGAGAATCGAGCCCTCCGCACGCCGGTGAGCGTCCGGCCCGAGCCGGCGCCGCTCGGATCCCCTCAGACCTTGTACGACCACGCTGTGTACTTGCACGCGTTGTCACCCGATTCACCGTTGCCCCGCGACGGCGAGCCCTACCCCGACGATCGCCGTCATCGCGGCCGAAACCGCCCGCGGCCGCCCGAGGACCTGAGTCTGCTCGGGGTCGAACCGGCGGGAATCCTCGCGGAACACTTCGCAAACCCGGCCTCGTTGCCGCACGAGCTCGCGGACACTTTCGACGGCAAGTACGTTCCCAGTTACCCCAACCCGCACATTTCCGCCGTGGTCGCTCGAACCGACCCGGCGCGAGCTCGGGCCACAGGGCGCTGGCTTGTCCTGAACGGCACCGATCGCTTCGCGATGCTCATCGGGCTCGCCGCCCTCGTCGTAGTGGGAACACCTGAGGACATACCCCTCCTCCGAACGATTGGGCTGCTGTCCGACAAGTTCGCGCACCTCGCGGCGCGTGCGTTGGAAAGACTGGCGGGCGGCACGGCCGCACTGTGCTGGCTGGCCGATCGGGTGGACGGATGGGGCCGGGTCTACGTGGTCGAGGCGCTGGTGCGGCTCGACGACCCGGCTGGGAAGCCGTGGCTGCTGAGGCGGGCCGTCAACGGTGACTTCCTCAACGGCTACTTCGCCGGCCGGCTCGCGGTGGACACCGCGCTGCACGAGGCGATCGCGGATCCCACTGCCGACGATGAGCTCGTCGACCACACTGGCCGGCTTTTGGTCGTGCTGACGTACTGCGACGGAATGGGCATCTCGCTCCACGACTACGCCCACGCGGTGGGTGTCCTCGACGTCCACGCTCGGCGCTGGGGCGGACAACAGCCCACCGCGAGGCGGTTCGCGACAGCGGCTGTGATCGCCGACTATCTTCGTGGTGCCGCTCGACTCGGTTGGCCGCAGGCGCAACGCGACCGGCTGCGTGACGCGTACCGGTCGGTGCTCGACCGCGAGGACTGGTGCGCCGTCATCCGTCGTGCCGTCAGCGATGGTGATGAGCACCTGGAGCGGGACTACCTGCGCTGGCTCGCCACCGAGGTCGGTCCGCGGCTGGGGTTGCGAGCGTTCTTCCGGCATCCCGGCGACGACTAGCGCCCCCGGCTTTTCCGCACAAGATCTCCACGAATCCTCCCTCGCGTGAGCACATCGGTGCGCCAGCATCGGGCGCGTGGGATGGCTGACGGAGTTCACAGCGGAAGCGGAGCGGCGCCGGGTGCGCCCGGAGCCGGCGTGGGGGCGCGGGGCGCGGCTGGAGGCGCCCGTGGTCAGGAGCGTGCAGCGCTTCCAGGTCGGGGAGTCGGGGGACGGGGCGAACCTGATCGCGAAGGCGCAGCCCCGGTACCGGGAGGCCGTCCGCCTGTTCGTGGCCGAGGAGCAGAACCACGCGCGCTTGCTGGCGGAGCTGCTCAAGGCGGCCGGGAGCACGACGATCCGGAAACACTGGTCCGACACCGCGTTCGTGTGGCTCAGGAGGGCGCTCGGGCTCCGGCTGGAGCTCATGGTGCTGCTCATCGCCGAAGTGGTCGCGCTGAGCTACTACCGAGCGCTCAAGGACGGCACCGACGACGCCCTCACGCGTGAAGTCGCGGCGCGCATCCTGGCGGACGAGCAGCGGCACGTGCCGTTCCAGTGCGACCAGCTGCGCGGCGCTTTCCCCGGCGCGAAGGGAAAACTCGTCGCCGCCGGGTGGCGGGTCCTCATGGGCGGGGCGTTGCTGGCGGTGCTGGCCGATCACGGCCGGGCGCTGCGCGCCTTGGGGATCACGCGCCTGCGCTTCGCGGCCGGCGTCCTGGCCCGGTTCGAGGAGGTCCTCGCTGACGTCCACAGTGGACCGAAGCCGGGTACTCGGCCCCTGACGCCCCGGGCGCGGCCGCGCGGGCTCGTCTAAGGCCGCGGCAGCGAAGCCAGGTGCGCCCGCAGGACGTCGCGGCACACTTGGGGGGACGTGGTGGCCGGGTCGAGGGCGCAGCGGAACGTGAGGCCGTCCAGGAGGGCCGCCAGGCGTTCGGCCTCCAGGTCCGCGGTGCCGGGCGGCAGGTGCGCGTTGCGGGTCATCGCGTCGGTGATGCGGCGGGCCAGGATGAGGGTGCCGCGAAGGGCTTCGTGCGCGAGGTCGGCCAGGTCGGTGTCCACGCGGGCCGCGATGAGGAACTCGACGAGGACCGTGGCTTCGGCGCGCCGCGGGGCGTCCAGGGGGAGCAGTTCGGCCAGGAAGTCCGTGAGCTGGGTGGCTGCTTCGTCGCGGGTGAGTTCGGCGAACGGGCGCAGTGACTCGCGCCGCTGTTCGAGGCGGGCGGTGACGCGGTCGATCGTCGAACGCATGGCGAAGCGCATGAGGTCGCGCTGGCCGTCGAAGTAGTGGCGCACCGAGCCGATGTTCAACCCCGACTCCGCCGCCACCGCGCGCAGCGAAACGGCCGGCAACCCGTCGCGTGCGGCCAAGCGCAGCACCGCGTCCGCGATCTCCGCGCGCCGCTGTTCGCCATCCACCTGCTTGGGCACTGGATCTTTCTATCACACCTGTGATACCAATGTTCATATCACAGGTGTGATAGAAAACGAGGTGGGAGAGATGGAGACGGTCCTGAACCTGATGCTGATCCGGTTCGGCCTGATCGCCGCCGGGCTGGTGGTGCTCGGGCTGGTCCTGTTCGCCGTCGCGGTCGCGCTGCGCCGCCGGGGCAGCGGCGACCGCGTGCGCCAGGGGGTGGAGAACGCCGCGCGGCTCGCCGGCCGCGTGCTGGACGAGCGGCGTGCGAACGGAGCCCGGCGTGGGGGCGGGCTCGGGAGCAGCGTGGCGCGCGAGGCCCTGCGGGGCTTCGACAACGGGCGAGACCGGTGAACGAGGCCGAGGGCGTGCTCCAGCACCTCGTGCTGGACCTGCTGATCAAGGGCCTGATCGTGCTCGGCGCGATCGGGGTGCTGGTGCTCGGCGCCGTCGTGATCTGGCGCAAGGTGGGCAGGTGAGCGCGGGGGCGCCCGGGAGCGCCCCCGCGTCGGCTCTCAGGACAGGCGCGACCAGAGGAACTCGAACACGAGCGCCCACTTGAACGCGAGCTGGCCGTTGTCCGCCGCCCCGCCGTGGCCGCCTTCGATGTTCTCGTAGTACGACACGTCGTGGCCCTGTCCGAGCATGCGCGCCATCATCTTGCGCGCGTGCCCGGGGTGCACGCGGTCGTCCCGGGTGGACGTCGCGAACAGGGTCGGCGGATAGGTCCGTCCTTCGTGGACGTTGTGGTACGGCGAGTACTTCGCGATGACGTCCCACTCGCCCGGCACGTCCGGGTCGCCCCACTCGGCCATCCACGACGCGCCCGCGAGCAGCAGGTGGTAGCGCTTCATGTCGAGCAGCGGCACCTGGCTCACGATCGCGCCGAACAGCTCGGGGTAGCGCGTGAGCATCACGCCCATCAGCAGCCCGCCGTTGCTGCCGCCCTGGATGCCCAGCCGCGCGGCCGTGGTGATGCCGCGGGTCACGAGGTCCCGGGCCACCGCGGAGAAGTCCTCGTAGACCTTGTGCCGGTTCTCCTTCACGGCCTGCGAGTGCCACTCCGGCCCGTACTCACCGCCGCCGCGGATGTTGGCGACCACGTACGTGCCGCCGCGCGCGAGCCAGCCGCGGCCGATCACCCCGCTGTAGGACGGGGTCAGCGACACTTCGAAGCCGCCGTAGCCGGTCAGCAGCGCCGGCCCGTCCTCGGCGCCGTGGGGGCGCAGCACGAAGTACGGGATCTGCGTGCCGTCCTCCGACGTCGCGAAGTACTGGTTCACCTCGATGCCGGACGCGTCGAAGAACGCCGGCGCCTGCTTGAGCACCTCGACGTCGCCGCCCACCTCGCCGCGGCTCAGCGTCGAGGGCTGCAGGTAGCTCGACGAATCGACGAGGTACTCGTCGCTCTCGTCCGGGTCGGTGCCCACGATGTCCGCGCTGCCGTACTCCGGCGCCCCGCCCAGCGGCGCTTCCGTCCAGCCGTCCGGGCCGGGCGTGAGCGCCACCAGTTCGGACTTCACGTCGCGCAGCTTCGCGAGCAGCACGTGGTGGCGGGTGAACGTGTGGTACTCGAGCGACGTGTGCGCGTCGGGCGTGAACAGCGCGGTGAAGTCGCGCTCGCCGGCGAGGAACGCGTCGAACCCGATCGCGAGCAGCGCGCCGGCCGGGTGCACCGTGTCGCCGACCGTCCACGCGGTGCGCGGCTGGACGTAGAGCCACTCGCGCTCCACCGACGTCTCGACGTCGTCGGGCAGGTCGAGCTTCTGCATCCCGGCCGGGGTGCGCAGGTGGACCTCGGTGCGGTAGAAGTCGAGCGACCGGTGCACGAAGTCGCGTTCGAACCCCTCGGTGGCGTCGTGGTAGGCGGACACGGCGACGTCGTCGGGCTTGCCCTCGAACACCGTCTCGGCGGCTTCGAGCGGCGTGCCCCGGCGCCACTCCTTCGCCAGGCGCGGGTAGCCGGACGTGGTGAGCGTGCCCGGCCCGAAGTCGGTGCCGACGTACACGTGGTCCTCGTCGATCCAGCCGACGCGGTTCTTGGCCTCGGGCAGGAAGTAACCGCCTTCGACGAACTCGTGCGCGTCGAGGTCGAACTCGCGCACCACGGTCGCGTCGGCGCCGCCGCGCGAGAGCTGCACGAGCCCCAGCCGGTGCCCGGGCCGCAGCACCGCGCAGCCCTTCCACACCCAGTTCTCGCCCTCGGCCGCGGCCAGCGCGTCGATGTCGAGCAGCACCTCCCAGTCGGGCTCGGCCTTGCGGTACTCCTCCAGCGTCGTGCGCCGCCACAGCCCGCGCGGGTGCTCGGCGTCCTGCCAGAAGTTGTAGAGCTTCGGGCCGCGGCGGGTCACGTACGGGATGCGCCCGCCGGCGTCGAGCACCTCGCGGATCTCGTCCCGCAGAGCGGCGAAGCGCTCGCTCGACGTCAGCACGTCCAGCGTCTCGGCGTTGCGGGAACGGACCCAGTCCAGCGCCTCGTCGCCGGTCACGTCCTCCAGCCACAGGTACGGATCTTCGTCACTCATGACCCCAGTCTCGCGGTCTCGAGGGGGTTCCGGCCACCGGCGCGGCGTTCCCGTTTCGTGATCCGGTGCCCGTCGGCTGCTCCGTATGCTGGACCGCGCGCGGGACAGGGGGGTTCAGTGACTGAAAACGACGGCCGGGAGCCGGCCGGGCCGCCGCCACCGCCGCCGGTGGCGGCCCGGCCTCCGGCCGCGAACCCGTGGGCGGCCCCCGCGTGGCAGCGGCCCGCCCGGCGCCGCGGCGGCGCGACCGTCGGCGCCGTCCTCGCGCTCGTCATCCTCGTCGTGACGGTCGGCGGGGTGGCCGTGGTGCCGCACGAGCTGTCCGGCCACGCCCTCGCGGTGCCGACCGCCCTGCACCGCGCCGACAGCGCACCCGACGGCGCCCGGTCCACGCCCGCGGCGGTGCCCGAGCTGGAGACCAACCCGCTGCTCGCGAACGGCGTCAAACTCGGTGAGGTGTCGTGCGACCTGCCGGAGCTCGGCCAAACCGGCGCGGAGCTCGAGGCGTACTACGAGGCGCTCACGGGCTGTCTCGAACAGGCGTGGCGCCCGGCCCTCGGTCACGCGGACGAGCCGTCGGAGAAGGTCAGCGTGTCCGTGACGCTGCCGAAGGTGAGCGCGTGCGGCTCGGCGCCGTCGCAGGACCAGGCCGTGGCCTACTACTGCGGCGGCGACTCCACGATCTACGCGCCGACCGACTGGATGCTCGCGGACGCCGGGCAGAACCGTTCGCGCCACCTCGCCACGATCGCCCACGAGTACGGCCACCACGTGCAGGACGAGAGCGGCATCCTGGCCGCGGCGGGCGACCGCATGACGTCGCCGAACCAGGACACCCCGCACGACCAGGCGCTGGTGCGGCGCATCGAGCTGCAGGCCAACTGCTTCGGCGCGCTGTTCATCGCCGCGGCCGAAGGCCGGGGCTCGATCAGCCGCGCCACGGCCAACGCGGCCGTCGCCGACTACGGCCGCGCCGACGACAGCGACGACCACGGCAGCCGGGCGAACCAGCTGGCGTGGGCGAAAGCCGGGTTCTCGGCCGGCACGACGTCGGCGTGCAACACGTGGTCGGCGCCCGATTCCGCGGTCAGCTGACCTGCCACCCCGGATCGCGCCCGAGCAGCGCGAGGAACCGGTCGAACTCGCTCGCGTCCGCGGGCACGTCGACGATGGCGGCGAACGTGCCGCCGGCCTCGCGCGCCGCCGGATCGGCGGGGATCATCGCCGCGAACTCGAGGGCCGCGTGCACGGCTTCCGGCACCGGCTCGTAGGGCACGCCCAGCGTCTTGGCGAGGTCCCAGCCGTGCGCGACCGTGTCGACGAGGTGCATGGCCGCCGCGATCTCGGCGGGCAGCGGGCCGATTTCGTGGATCTTCAGTTCGCGGTCGAGAGCGCCCTCCTCGCCGAACGCGGTGAGGAAGTCGTCGACGGACGCGGCGTAGGAGGCGTAGGCGTCTTCGCCGAGGCGGCCGGCGTCCCAGTCGGCGGCGACGCCGTTGCGCACGGCTTCGGCGAACGCGTGGTTTTCGCTGACCTGGTGGCGCAGCAGGTCGGCCAGGGTCCAGCCCGCGCACGGGGTGGGGCGGGTGAGGTCCTGGTGGCCTGCCGCGGCGACGATCTTGTCGAGGACGAGCAGGGACTGGCGGTCGAGTTCGAACGTGGTCATACCCGGACGCTAACCGCGTGAGCGGACCAGGTGAAGGTCCAAAACCCGCCCGAGTCCCGTGGACCAATCTAGGCTGACGACGTGGACCTGCACATCGACCTGACCGGCACCCGCGGCCACCGCGACGAGATCTACCGCCAGATCCGCGAAGCCGTGCTCGACGGCCGGATCCGCGACGGCGACGCGCTGCCGCCGACGCGGGAGCTGGCGCAGCGGCTCGCGGTGTCCCGCACGACGGTCAGCGCGGCCTACGAACGGCTCACCGCGGAGGGGTTCCTCAGCGCCCGGGCCGGCGCGGGCACGTTCGTGCGCTCGGGCGCCGGACGGCGGCCCGCCGAGCCGGCCGCTGACCCCGCGCCCGGCGTCCGGCCCCGTCCTCAGTGGACGGCCGCGCCGCGCCCGCCGAAGCCGTTCGGACCGGCGGCGGAGTTCGACTTCCGCGGCGGCGTGCCCGACGTGCGGCTGTTCCCGTTCGACACCTGGCGCCGCCTGACCACGCAGCGGCTGCGCGGCTCGCACGCCGAGCTGCTCACCTACGGCGATCCGCAGGGCGACCCGCGGTTGCGGGACGGGCTGGCGCGGCACCTCGGGGTCTCGCGCAACGTCCGCGTGCGGCCGGAGGACATCGTTGTCACGACAGGGGTCCAGCAGACGGTGGACCTCGTCGCGCGGGTGCTGCTGGAGCCCGGCGACCTCGTCGCCGTCGAAGATCCGGGGTACCCGCCACCGCGGATCCTGCTCGAAACGCTCGGCGCGCGCGTCGCCGGAGTGCCGGTGGACGACGAGGGCCTGATCGTCGACGCGATCCCGGACGGCACGCGGCTGGTGTACGTGACGCCGTCGCACCAGTGCCCGCTGGGCGTCGCGATGTCGCTGGCGCGGCGGCAGGAGCTGCTGGAGTGGGCCGAACGCGCCGGTGCCGTGCTCGTCGAGGACGACTACGACACCGAGTTCCGCTACACCGGCCGGCCGCTGGAACCGTTGCACAGCCTGGATTCCCGCGGCCGGGTCGTGTACGTCGGCTCGTTCTCGAAGGTGGTCTCACCCGCGCTGCGGGTCGGGTTCCTCGCGGCGCCGCCCTCGCTCGTCGGCGCGCTCACCAAGGCGAAGTACCTGACCGATTGGCATTCGCCGGCGATCGAGCAGGCCGTGCTCGCCGACTTCATCCACGAAGGCGGCTTCGCGCGGCACGTGCGCCGGATGCGCAAGATCTACCGGGAACGCCACGACGTGCTCGTCGACGGGCTGCGGCGCGAGTTCGGCGACGTCCTGCGGCCCGTACCGGCGGCCGCCGGGCTCCACTTGAGCGCGGCCGCCGACCACGATCTCCGTGCCGTCGCGAGGAACGCGCGGGCCGCCGGCGTGCGGGTGCTGTCGCTCGGCGACTTCGCCGTGACCGAGCCCCGGCACGGGTTGATGTTCGGCTACGGTGCCATCGCGGCCGAGCGCATCGGGCCGGGCCTGCACCGGCTGCGCCGGGTGTTCGACGAGGGAGAACGATGACCGACGACGTGATGGTGGCGATCGACGCGGGCCTGCGCAGGCACCTCGCGGGCGACCGAGCGGGCGCGCGCGAGACGTTCCTCGCGCTGTGGCAGGAGATCGGCGAAGCCGGCGACCCGCTGCACCGCTGCGCCCTCGCGCACCACCTCGCCGACGTCTGCGACGAGCCCGCCGACGAACTCGAGTGGGACCTGCGCGCCCTCTCGGCCGCCGATTCGCTCACCGACGAACGCGCGCAGGAGTACCACTCGACGCTCGCGGTGCGCGGGTTCTACCCGTCGCTGCACCTGAACCTCGGCGAGGACTACCGCAAGCTGGGTGACCTCGACTCGGCGCGCCGGCACCTGGCCCTCGCCAGCGAAAAGCTCGACGCGCTGGGCGACGACGACTACGCCGCCGGGATCCGCGCGGCCCTCGAAGGCCTGGCACAGCGGCTTTCCTGAGCGTTCCATACCACGGGTGAACGCTCTTCGCCGGACTTTCGCACTCGGCACCCGGGCCCTAACCTGGTGTGACCCAACTCGACGAGGAGAGGGGAACACCATGCGGATCGCTGATCTGCTCCGGGCGAAAGGCGCTGCCGTCGCCACCGTCGCTCCGGGGACCACGGTGACCGAACTGCTCGCCGGGCTCGCCCGCCACAACGTCGGTGCCATGGTGGTGGTGACACCCGAAGGCGGCATCGCCGGCATCGTGTCCGAGCGCGATGTGGTGCGGCGGCTCAACGACCACGGGCCCACCGTGCTCGACGGTCCGGTCGCGGACATCATGACGAAGCTCGTGGCCAGCGCGGCGCCGGACGACGAGGTCGATCAGCTGAGCGTGCTGATGACCGAGCGCCGCATCCGGCACGTGCCGGTGCTCGACGACGGGCGCCTCGCCGGGATCGTCAGCATCGGCGACGTGGTGAAGTCCCGGATCGAGCGGCTGGAGCAGAGCCAGGAACAGCTCGAGGCCTACATCGCGCAGGGGTGACGGTTATTCGCGCCAGCCGCTGAGTTCCACACCTTTGGCGACGTCGACGCGATAAGCGAGCGTGGCCGTCGCGGTCGCGCCCGCGGCCAGCGTGAGCCGCCAGGTGATCGCGCCGAGGTCGTCGGTCTCGACCGGGTCCGGGGTCGCGCGCACGTCCCGCACGGTGATGGCTTCGTCGCGCGACACGGGCGCCTGGTCGAGCACCGTGACGACGGCTTCGCGCGGGCTGTGGTTGGTGACCGTGGTGCGGTACTCCGCTTCGCGGCGGCGCTGGCCGGACAGCGTGGCCTTGCTCGCCGTGCGCCGTACGAGTTCGCGTTCCACGCGGATGCGGTCGTCGGCGCCCAGCGCGAGTTCGAGTTCCTCGCCCGGCGCCCACACGTCGAGCCGGGTGGTCCCGACGAATTCGGTGTCGTGGAAGACGGCGGCGCGACCGGCGCGCAGGGTGTGCTCGCTGGTGTTCACCACGGTCGCGCGCAGGTACGCCTCCGTGGCGCGCACGGGCGCGGTCACGTAACCGAGTTCCGCGGTGAGGTCGAGCCGCGCCAAGGTGGTGCGGTGACCTTGCGCGCCCGACGGGATGGCCACGGCGCGGCCCGGCCGATAGGTCAGCGCGGTGGCGCCCTGCTCGACCTCGGCGAATTTCGGTGCGACCCGACTCAGGGAGGCTGCTCCGGCCGGAGCGGCGCCGGGCGCGGCCGCGGCGAACGCGGCCACCGGGCGCGCCGGCGGAGCGGGCTGCCGGCGGTCGAGGAACCACGGGTCGAGCTCGGGCACCGTGACCGTGCTCGCCGGACGGGCCGTCGAGAGCGCGAGCTCGCACTCCGGCCAGTCCTCGCCCGTGTGCTGGCTGACCAGGCCGTAGGACGTGAGCGTGACCTCGGTGTCGCGCACCCGCACGTCGTAGCCGGATTCCCAGCTGGCCCCGGGGACCACATAGGACAGTTCGAGCTCGACGGTGGCGCCGTCGTCCTGCGGCTCCAGCTCGACGGTGACGGTGGAACTGTCCTGTTCGGACTGTGCACTGTGGCTCGCGACGCGCCGGTCGAGGGCGGCGAGGTCCTCGCGCATCCGCTCGAGCCGTTCGGTGAGCGCGCGGCGCGCCCGCAACGCCGCGGTGAGCTGGGTGCCCAACGCGCCGGTGACCTCCTCGACGCGGCCCGGCCCGGCGACCCCGGACGCGAGCGCCTTCGCGAAGCTGGCGCCGCTGCGTTTCGCGAGCCCCGTGAGCAGATCGACCTTCGCCGCTTCGGCGGCTTCTTCGTCGGCCACCGCGTCGAGCGCCGCCTGGTCGGCGCGGCGCTGCTCGGCGAGCGCGGCCAGCACCGGGTCGGCCGGCTCGGCGTGCTGCTCGTACCCGACGTCGACGCCCGTGATCAGCGCGGCGCCGGTGCCGGTGACGCGCACCGATTCCGCGTCGAGCGCCAGCGGCAGCCCGCTGACCCGCACCCGCGTGCCGTCGGCGAGGTTCGCTCGGCCGCGGCGCGTGATCCGCGCGTGCTGCGGGTAGACGGTGACGGCGACGATCGGAGCATCCATGACTCCGACGTTAGTCGGTTGACGGCGGCCGCGGTTGCCGGAAGTGTCGGAGGTGCTCGTCCGCTTCGTCCGCCTTGGGGGTTCTGTGGGAGCCGCTCGGATCGCCGCCGTGGTCGCCGCTGTGCTCGTGCTGCCGCTCGGATCGGGGGTGGCGCAAGCGGATCCGCCACCGGCGCCGGTGTTCTCGGACGGGCAGGCGCAGCCGGTCTTCGACCCGGCCGACGTGGTGCGCGAGGACGTCTGGGTCACCGCTCCGGTGGACAGCGACCACGACGGGCGCAGCGACCTCGTCCACGCCCAGGTGGTGCGGCCCAAGGCGACCGACGCGGGGATGAAGGTGCCGGTCGTGTACGAGGCGAGCCCGTACTTCGCGGGTGGCAACGACGTCGCGAACCACAACGTGGACACCGAGTTGTCCGTACCGGACGAGGCGCGGACCGCGGCCGTGGGCGTCGGCCCGCACGCGGCGCCACCGATCCGCTGGAGCTACCAGGACTACTTCACCGCACGCGGGTTCGCCGTGGTGTACGGGGAATCGCTGGGCACGGGCCTGTCCACGGGCTGCCCGACCACGGGTGACGTCAACGAGACCATCGGCGCCCGGTCCGTGATCGACTGGCTGGGCGGCCGCGCGCCGGCCCGCGACGAGGCCGGCACGTCGGTGACCGCGAGCTGGAGCACGGGCCACACGGGCATGATGGGCGTGTCCTACAACGGAACCCTGCCGAACGCCGTCGCGACCACCGGCGTGCAGGGACTCGAGACGATCGTGCCGATCGCCGCGATCTCGAACTGGTACGAGTACTACCGCAACGACGGCGCGGTCGTCGCCGCGGGCGGGTTCCAGGGCGAGGACACCGATGTGCTGGCCGAGTACGTCTACACGCGGGCGGACCGCGAGATCTGCCGTCCGGTGATCGACGGGCTGACCGCCGACCAGGACCGCGTGACCGGGGACTACAGCCCGTTCTGGGACGTGCGGAACTACCGCAACGACGTCGGGAAGGTGCACGCGTCGGTGCTCGCCGTGCACGGGCTGAACGACTGGAACGTGAAGACCGACCAGGTCGCCGCGTGGTACGAAGCGCTGAAGGCGCACGGGGTCGAGCACAAGATCTGGTTGCACCAATCGGGCCACGCCGACCCGATCTCGCTGCGCCGCGACGTGTGGCTCGTGACGCTGAACAAGTGGCTGTCGCACTACCTCTACGGCGTCGACAACGGCATCGAACGCGAACCGAAGGCGACGATCCAGCGCGAGGACAAGTCGTGGGTCGACGAGGCGGACTGGCCCGCGCCGGGCACCCGCGACGTGAAGGTCTACCCGTGGCCGGCCGGCCGCGCGAAGGGCGGGCTCGACCCTCACCCCGTCCCGGGCCGGGCGGACGTCGAATCGCTTTCCGACGACGCGTCGAAGACCGTGGAGCAGCTCGCCGCCGCCGCGACGTCGGGCAACCGCCTGCTGTACGCGACTCCCGCGGCGAAGCAGCCGGTGCGCTTGTCGGGCACCGCGCGGGCCGATCTGCAGCTGGCGTTCGACCGGCCGGCCGCGAACGTCACCGTGGCGCTGCTGGACCGTTCGCCGGACGGCGCGTCGTTCGTGATCAGCCGGGGCTGGACGGATCCGCAGAACCGGCGGTCGCCGTCGGTCACCACGCCGATCCGGCCCGGGGTTTCCTACCGCATCGGGGTTTCGCTGATGCCGAAGGACTACGTGCTGCCCGCCGGGCACCACCTGGAGCTCCTCGTGGCCTCCAGCGACCACGACTACACCCTGCGGCCCCGCCCGGGCGCCGGCCTGTCGCTGGACCTGACGCGGACGTCGCTGACCCTGCCGATCACCGGCGGGAAGCAGGCGCTGGAGTTCTGAGGAACCGCCCGCCGGCTGAGAGACGGCGCTAGTCCGCGATCCCCGCCCGGTAGGCGAACGCCACCGCCTGCGCCCGGTCCCGCAGACCCGCCTTCGAGAACAAGTGGTTCACGTGGGTCTTGACCGTGGCTTCGCTCACCACGAGTTCCCGCGCGATCTCCGTGTTCGACAGGCCCGCGGCGATGAGGCGCAGCACCTCGATCTCGCGCGCGGTCAGGCCTTCGACCTCGTGCGTGCGCACGGGGTTGCGCCGCGTGGCGGCGTCGACGAGCCGCTGCTGCAGTTCGCCGTCCACAGTGGACTGGCCGGCGGCGGCGGAGCGGAGCGCGCGGGCGATCGCCTCGGCGTCGGCGTCCTTGGTGAGGAAGCCGCGGGCGCCGGCGCGCAGGGCGCCGAGCAGGGATTCGTCGTCGGTGTAGGTGGTGAGGACGACGACTTCCGTCGAGGGGTGGCGCTCGCGGACGAGCTGCGTCGTCTCGACGCCGTCGCGCCGGGGCATGCGCAGGTCGACCAGCAGGACGTCCGGGTGGTGCTGCGCGACGAGTTCCAGCGCCGCGTCCCCGTCCGCCGCCGCGCCGACGACCTCGACGCCCGGCAGCAGCCCGAGCAGCGTCACGAGGCCCTCGCGCACCACGGCCTGGTCGTCGGCCAGCACGACGCGCAGGTTCACGCCGGCACCGTCAGGTGAATCCGCCATCCGTCCTCTCCCGGCCCGCTCTCCAGCTTCCCCTCGAGCAGCGCGACCCGCTCGCCCATGCCCCGCAAACCGTATCCCGCCGCGGGCGCGTCCGGTGGGCGCCTGCCCTGCCGGTCGAGCACGGTCAGGTCCACCTGTTCGCGGCCGAAGGCGAGGGTGATGTCGACGGCGGCGCCCGGCGCGTGCTTGCGCGTGTTGGCCAGCGCTTCCTGCACGGCGCGCACGAGGGTGGTGTTCACCGCGGCGTCGAGCTCACGAGGTTCACCGGCCACGACCAGGTCGGCTCGCGCGCCCGTGTCCAGCCGGTAGGCGGCCAGCAGGTCCGCGACCGCCCGCTCCACCGGCACGGCGTCCTCCCGCAACGCGGCGACGGCCTTGCGCGCCTCGGACAGCCCGTCCGACGCGAGCTTCTGCGCCCGCTCGATCTGGGCGACGGCTTCGGGACTCGCGCCGTCGCGCACGAGCATGAGCCGTGCGCCCTGCAGGTTCAGCGCGAGGCCGGCGAGGGAGTGGGCGAGGACGTCGTGGACTTCGCGCGCGATGCGGGCGCGTTCGGCCAGCGCGGCTGCGCGCGCGTGCTCCTCCGCGGCGGTCTGCGCGCGGGCCAGCGCGAGCTCCGTCTGCTCCAGCCGCGCGGCCCGGTCGCGGCGGCTCGCGGCGAGCAGGACCATCACGGCGAGGATCGCAAACAACGCCAGCGCCTTCAGCCAGTCCAGCTGCCGCAGGACCACCCACGCGACGATCGCGGCGGCCGTCGTCAGCAGCACCACGGCGGAGAGGAGCTTGCCGAACACGCGCAGCGTGTAGAACGTCGTGCTGAACATCGCCACGGACACCCAGCTGTTCGGCTGCAGCACCCACAACGTCGCCGAGGCCGCGACCACCACGGGCATCGCCACCGGCAGCACCCACCGCGGCTTCGATTCGGGTGTCGCCCGCAACAGCGGCGCGGAGGCCACGATCGCGATGCCGAACAGCACCCACGACCACCAGTGCGCGAAGTACGGGATCGAGATGAGCATCGGGAACACGACGAAGCCCCACCGCACCCAGTCGGGTGTGCCGAGCCGCCCGCGGTTCCCGGTGGTCGTCGTGGCCATGGTCCTCCCCGGTCCTCCTGGGGAGAATGTACGGGAGGGTCGTTCCCGCCCCGCTTCGCCGCGCACGGCCCGTCACCAGGCGGTTCGCCCGGCATGTACGAAAAATGTACCTTTCCCGGCTTCCCTGGACGGCGTCACCCAAGCCGAAACAGGAGGTACGCACCATGTCCAGGATGCGCCGGCTCGCCGTGTTCGCCGCGGCCGCTGTGCTGCCCGCGCTGGGCCTCACGTTCGCCGCCCAGGCGCCGGCGTCCGCCGCGCCCAACTTCCAGGTGCCGTTCAAGTGCGGGGTCACCGTCACGGCCGCGACGTTCAGCGGGCACAACCCCGCCAACTCCGTCGACTTCCAGAAGACCGGCATCACGGGCATGCCCGTGACCGCGTCGGCGCCGGGCACGGTCACGCGCGTGGAGAACGAGGGCAGCGTCAGCTACGGCCGCTGGACCGAACTCGATCACGGCGGCGGCTGGCGCACCCGCTACGCGCACCTGTCCGCGCAGGAGGTGTCGGTGGGCCAGAAGATCACCCAGGGCCAGGAGATCGGCAAGGCGGGCGCGACGGGTGGCGTCACCGGTCCGCACCTGCACTTCGAGGAGAACCTGAACGGGGTCACGCAGAAGGCCGTGCTCAACGGCGTCGCCGCGGTCTACTACGGCAAGAAGGACTTCACGAGCAAGAACAACTGCGACGGCAACCCCTACTCGGCCACCGAGGTGTGCGGTTCGGGCTTCTCGGTGATCGACCAGCAGGGCCTGGGCTCGTCCGGCACGGCTTACCTGCTGTACAACGCTTCGACGAAGGCCAACTGCGTCACCACGCTGAAGTCCGTCTCGCTCGGCACGGCCAGCCCCACGTCGGCGTTCCTCGAAGTCCAGGGCCAAACGCGGGTCACGGACTCGGGCAATTTCACCTACTACGCGGGCCCGGTGAAGCAGACCGCGGGCGCCACCTGCGTGAAGTGGGGTGGCTCGGTGGGCGCGGACTCGTACACCAGCCCGTTCGAGCACTGCAGCTGAGCGGCTACCACACACCGGCGACAAAACCCGGTCCGGCCCGGCGGCCGGGCCGGGTTTCTCCACAACCGCCCCCGCCCATCCACAGATTCCCGGCCCCGCCCCCGCACCCCGGCTTCCCACCGCACAGTGGAACCCGTGACCACCTCCACCCCGCCCGGCACGGCCCGGGCCGCCACGCTCACCGACCCCGCGCAGCTGATCGCTTCGCTGCCCTACTTGCTCGGGTTCACGCCCGCCGACTCCGTCGTTCTCCTCGGCCACCGCGCACCCGGCACCCGCGTGGGCCTGATCCTGCGCGCCGACCTCCCGCCTCGGGAACTCGTTGCGGAGCAAGCGGATTCTCTCGTGCCGCGGTTCATCGTGGACGATCACGTCGGCGTCACCGCGGTGCTCGTCGGCGGCCGGGCCGGTCCCGGCGGCGAACCGCCGCACGCCGGGTTCGCCGAGGAGCTGAGACGGGCGTTCCACGAGTACGAGCTGCCGATCTTCCATCCACTGTGGACCGCCGAGATCACGGCCGGGGCGCCGTGGCAGTGCTACCGCGACGCCGGCTGTGGCGGGAAGCTGCCCGATCCGCGCTCCACGGTCGTCGCGGCGACCACGACCAAAGCCGGTTTCGTCGCCTTCCGCAGCCGGGAAGAGGTCGAGGCGCTGCTGGAACCGCGCTCACCGGAAGCCGTCGCGCGCCGCCGCGCGATGCTGTCCGGTGCGACGCCACCGTGGCGCCCCGCCGACGAACTCGCCGCCGCGGCCGCCGAGATCCGCACCGCGTTCTTCCGCCACCGCCGCGACCCCGGACCCCTTTCAGACGACGAGGCCGTCCGCCTCGCCCACGCCACCGCCGTCACCCCGATCCGCGACGCGTGCCTCGCCACCGCCGTGCCGGCGGACTCGCCCGTCGCCCTCGCCGCGGCGGACTTCTGGCTGTCGCTCGTGCGCGAACTGCCCGCGCCGCACCGCGCCCAGGTCGCTTCCCTGCTCGCCTACGCCGCCCTCATGCGCGGCGAGGGTGTCCTCGCCGGCCTGGCGCTCACCAACGCCGTGGACGCCGATCCCGAGCACGTCCTCGCGCGGCTCCTGCGCACCGCCTGGGACCTCGGCACCCGCCCGTCCCGGCTCGCCGGCCTGGCTTCCCTGTCCGACGCCGTCGACCTCGGGTTGTCGGCCGTCGAGCTCGCGGAGACGGAAGAGCCGCCGCCGTCTGCATCGGAGCCGTGAGTCTCGGTGCCGACCAAGCGGGCGCTGTGCGGCCCGGACGCCGGGCGCGCGGGCCCTTGAGCCGCGAGCCTTCCGGCCGAGCTGAAGCCCGGCGGTGGGGTGAGGTCCCTGCCGGGCCGCGGTTAGGTGGGTTGCTCGCCTGCCTGATGGTGAGCCGCCTGCGGGGGCATCGCCGCCTCCAGCCCGGCAAGGGCGCACGGTCGCGGTGAAGGCGGTCGGACGGTTGTCCTTCGAGTGCCCAGAGAACGCGACCTCCGCGGCGCGTGCATCCAGGTATACCGAGCTGTGGGGCGGGACCTCGTCGCAACGTCGGTGGCTGCCCGGAGGCGCCGATCGGTCCGGCTCCCCATGAGGCCGTGCTGAAGTCGGCGCCGCTGCAGCGGTTGGCAGCGGGGTGAGGTCCGCGCCGGGCGCGGTCAGATGGGCTGCTCGCCTGCCTGATCGTGAGCCATCTGCGGCGGCACCGCCGCTTCCTGGTTGGAGAGGTCCGCGGTCGTGGTAAAGGCGATCGGATGGTTTGTCCTTCGCTCGCCGCAGACAAGACGACCTCTGCGGCGCGTGCGTCCAGGCGCGTACCGAGCTGTGGGCGGGACCCCGTCGCAACGCCCGGGCGGCTGCCCGGAGACGCCGATGGGTCCGGCTCACCATGAGGCCGTCCTCAAGCCGGCGCCGCTGCGGAGGCTGGCAGTGAGGTGAGGTCCGCGCCGGGCGGGGTCAGACGGGCGATTCGCCTGCCTAATGGTGAGCCGCCTGCGGGGGCATCGCCGCCCTTGCCGGAAAGGCGCACGGTCGCGGTGAATGCGATTGGACGGTTGTCCTTCGAGTGCACAGAGAAGGCGGCCTCCGCGGCGCGCGCATCCAGGCGTACCGAGCTGTGGGGCGGGACCCCGTCGCAACGCCGGTCGGCGGCTGCCCGGAGGCGCCGATGGGTCCGGCTCGCCACGAGCCGGACCCACCGGGGAGGCGTGAAGGTCAGCTGCGGCGGGATTGGGTGAACGTCCACGCGTCGGAGACGATGGCGTCCAGGGCGGTGCGCTCGGGCTTCCAGCCGAGTTCCCGGCCGGCCTTGTCGCTGGAGGCGACGAGGACCGAGGGGTCGCCGGCGCGGCGGGGCGCGATCTCGGCGGGGATCGGGTGGCCGGTCACGCGCCGGCAGGACTCGACGACCTCCAGGACCGAGAAGCCGGTGCCGCTGCCGAGGTTGTAGATGCGGTGTTCGCCGGCGGTGGCGTGGCGGAGGGCGAGCAGGTGGGCGTCGGCGAGGTCGACGACGTGGATGTAGTCGCGGATCGCCGTCTTGTCGGGCGTCGGGTAGTCGTCGCCGTAGATGGAGATGTGGGCGCGGTCGCCGGTGGCGACCTGGAGGACGAGGGGGATGAGGTGCGTTTCGGTGGTGTGCCGTTCGCCGAAGGCGTTGTACGCGCCGGCGACGTTGAAGTAGCGCAGGCTCACCGCGGCGATGCCGTGGGCGCGCGCGAAGCTCGTGATGGCGTGGTCGATCGCGAGCTTGGACGCGCCGTAGGTGTTGGTCGGCTGTGTCGGCGCGGTCTCGGGGATCGGCGAGGATTCGGGCTCGCCGTACGTGGCGGCGGTGGAGGAGAAGACGAGACGCGGCGTGCCGTGGGCCTTCATGGCCTCGAGCAGGCGCAGCGACGTGACGACGTTGCCCTCCCAGTACTTCGCTGGGTCCGTCATCGACTCGCCGACGAGCGACTTCGCCGCGAAGTGCAGCACGCCGTCGAACCCCTCGCCGAGGAGGTCCGCCGCGACCGCGGCGGCGTCGCCTTCGATGAAGCGCGCGTCGGGGTGGACGGCGTCGGCGTGGCCGGTGGACAGGTCGTCCACGACCGTGACTTGGTGACCGGCCTCGATGAGCCGCGCGGCGCACACGCTGCCCACGTAGCCGGCGCCACCCGTGACGATCAGTTTCAGGGGGCTCTGCGGGTCCGTCACGGCGAGGCCTTTCTGGTGAGGGTGGTGACTGTGCGCCACAGTGTCCCCTCACCACACGGCAGGGGACCGCCCGGGGGTTGTCCGCAGGCTCGTGCCGCACCGGCTATGGGCTCGCCGCCGCAACCGGGCCGAACGCGCCCGCCCGCGACGCCAGCGCCGGACGGGACGCCACCGCCGAACGCGACAACACGGCCGAACATGGCAACGTGGCCTAGCGCGGCAACGTGGCCGAATGCGGCAACATGGCCGAACGCGGCAACATGGCCGAACGGCAACGTGGCCGAGCGCGGCAACACGGCCGAGCGCGGCAACACGGCCGAACGCGGCAACACGGCCGAACGCGGCAACGTGGCCGAACGGCAACATGGCCGAGCGTGACAACACGGCCGAACGCGACAACATGGCCGAGCGAGACACCGCCGCCGCGCGAACTCGAAGCTTTCGAGCCGCCGGCCGGACGCAGTGCTGCCCGGGCAGGGAACGTTCGTGGGGCAGCGGGGGACCTCGGGTGTCCGCGTGGCCGGGCTGGGCCGCGCTGTCAAACCCAGGACACAGCGCTGCCCCCAAGGCAGGAACCCTCGGGGGCAGCGCCGAACGCCAGTGTGGCGCGCGATCAGACGTCGCGGGCGGCGCCGCGGGAGGGGAGGGCGGTGAACGTGCGGGGGCGGCGGAGGCCGGCGTGCTCGAAGGCTTCCTCGACGGCCGCGCGGACACGCTCGAGGTCCCCTTCGCGGACCAGGGCGATGGCCGAACCGCCGAAGCCGCCGCCGGTCATGCGGGCGCCGAGGGCGCCGGCGGTGCGGGCGGAGTCGACGGCGAGGTCGAGTTCGGCGGTGGAGATGCGGTAGTCGTCGCGCATGGAGGCGTGGGAGGCGTCGAGCTGGGGGCCGATCTCGGTGAGCTTGCCCTGGTGCAGCAGCGCCACCACGTCGAGCACCCGCTGGTTCTCGGTGACCACGTGGCGCACGAGCGGCGCGAGGTCGCCGGGCAGCTGGGCGAGGGCGGCGGGCAGGCCGTCGAGGGTGACGTCGCGCAGGGCCTTCACGCCGAGGAGCTCGGCGGCGCGCTCGGTGCCGCGGCGGCGTTCGCCGTAGCCGCCTTCGGCGTGGGAGTGCTTGGTGCGCGTGTCGATGATCAGCACGCGGGCGCCGGCCTCGGCCAGCGGGAACGGCACCTGCTCCATCTCGCCGGAGCGGACGTCGAGGAAGAGCACGCGCGCCTCGCGGCAGCACAGCGACGCGGTCTGGTCGAGCAGGCCCGTGGGGGCGCCGACGAAGTCGTTCTCCGAGCGCTGCACCCAGCGCGCGATCTGCGGCCGCGCCGGGGTCTCCGGGTTGCCGTCGTCGAGTTCGACGCCGGCGAGGCCGAGCAGAGCCAGGGACACGGCGCACTCGAGGGCGTGGGACGAGGACAGGCCCGCGCCCGAGGGCACGTCCCCGGCGATCACGAGGTCGGCGCCGGCGGCGTAGCCGTGGTCGCGCAGCACCCACGCGACGCCCGCGGGGTACGCGGCCCAGCCCTCCACCGAACCCGGTGCGAGGGACGCGATGTCGAGGAGGCCGGAGTACTGCAGCTGCCCGTCGTCGCCGAGGGTGGCGACGTTGAGCTTGCCGTCTTCGCGCCGCGACGCCGCCACCGCGAGGCGGTGGGGGAGCGCGAAGGGCAGGACGAAACCGTCGTTGTAGTCGGTGTGCTCACCGATCAGGTTCACCCGGCCGGGAGCCGACCAGACCCCGGCCGGGGCCTGGCCGTGGATCTCGTGGAACGCCCTGGCCGCGTCGCCGGCGGGGCTCACCGAGCCTGCGCCAGCACGGCGTGCAGCGCCGCGGTGGAGACCTGCGCGGTGGAGCTGGTCTCGCCGCCGGTGATCTCGATGGTGACTGTGCCGCCGTTGGCCTTGCCGACGGTGACGCGGCCGCCGGGCACGATGCCGACGGACTTGAGCTCGGTGAGCAGCGACTCGTCGAGCTGCACGTGCTCGGCGATGCGGCGGATCACGACGTCGCCGCCGCCGGTGCGGGCGAACTCGTCGAGCCGGACGAGGTCGGACTCCGCGGGCGGGGCCGGGTCGCCGTCGCCGAGCTTGTCGAGGCCCGGGATCGGGTTGCCGTACGGCGACGTGGTCGGGTGGTCGAGCAGCTTCACCAGCTTGCGCTCGACGGCCTCGCTCATCACGTGCTCCCAGCGGCACGCTTCGGTGTGCACGTGCTCCCACTCGAGCCCGATGACGTCGACGAGGAGGCGTTCGGCGAGACGGTGCTTGCGCATGACGGCGATCGCGAGCTCCCGGCCGTGGTCGGTCAGCTGCAGGTGCCGGTCGTCGGCCACCACCACCAGCCCGTCGCGCTCCATCCTGGCCACGGTCTGGCTCACGGTGGGCCCGCTCTGCTGCAGGCGCTCCGCGATCCGGGCCCGCAGCGGGACGACACCCTCTTCTTCGAGCTCGTAGATCGTACGCAAGTACATCTCGGTGGTGTCGATGAGATCGTTCACGCTGTCCCCTTCGTCCGCGTAGCTCATCGTAGTCGTTGGCCCCGACACCGACGGCACGCGCCGACATAACAAGCGACCCGACCTGAAAAGTCCGGCCCAGGTGCGCTCCGGGCGCGCGGACCTGCAGGATGGGGGTCATGGGACCGTTGATCACGCCTGCCCGGCTCGCCGCCCTGCCCGACGCCGAGCGCCCCGTCGTGCTCGACGTGCGCTGGCGCCTGGCCGGGCCGCCCGGAGCCGACTCCTACCGCGAGGCCCACGTGCCCGGTGCGGTGTTCGTCGACCTCGACACGGCGCTCGCGGCACCGCCGGGCGAGGGCGGCCGCCACCCTCTGCCCGACCCCGGCGATCTGCAGCGTGAGCTGCGGAAAGCCGGCGTGCGCGCCGGCCGCCCGGTGGTCGTGTACGACGACGCCGACGGCTCCGTCGCCGCCCGCGCCTGGTGGCTGCTGCGCTGGGCCGGCCACGCCGACGTCGCGGTCCTCGACGGCGGTTACGCAGCGTGGCTCGCCGAAGGCCACGAGGTCACCGCCGACGTGCCGGCACCCGAGCCCGGCGACCTCGAGGTCCGGCCCGGCGGCATGCCGGTGCTCACCGCCGACGAAGCCGCCGCCCGCGCCCGCGAAGGCGTGCTCTTCGACGCCCGGGCCCACGCCCGCTACACCGGCGAGACCGAACCCGTCGACCCGCGCGCCGGGCACATCCCCGGCGCCGTCAGCGCGCCGTCGTCGGACCACGCCGGCCCCGACGGCCGCTGGCGCGCACCCGCCGACCTCGCCGCGCGCTTCGCGGAACTCGGCCTGACCGCGGACACGCCCGTCGGCGCCTACTGCGGCTCCGGCGTCACGGCGTCTTCGGTGGTCCTCGCACTGGAGGTCGCCGGCCACCCGGCGCCGGCCGCGCTCTACGCGGGTTCGTGGTCGCACTGGTCGCGCGACCCCGAGCGCCCCGCCGCCACCGGCCCGGAGCGCGGCTGACCCGTCGCGAACCGGGCTGCGGGGCCGTCCGGCCAGTACAGTGCGGTACATGTCCTCGCCTGCTGTCGTCTGGGATGCCGCGCTGCTGGGGTATGACCTCGGGGGCGAGCACCCCTTCAACCCCGTCCGGCTGGAGCTCACGGTGCGGCTGGCCACCGAACTCGGGGTGCTGGACGGCGTCGAGCTGCTCGTGCCCACCGCGGCCGGCGACGAGGAACTGCTGCGGATCCACGCCCCCGAATACCTGGCGGCGGTGAAGGAAGCCCCGCTCGTCGGGTGGGACGTGGGGCACGGGCTGGGCACGGCGGACAACCCCGTGTTCAGCGGGATGCACGACGCTTCGGCGCTCGTGGTGGGGTCGACGCTGCTCGCGGCGCGCAAGATCGCCGACGGCGAGGTCAAGCGCGCCGTCAACATCGCGGGCGGGCTGCACCACGCGATGCGCGACCACGCGTCCGGCTTCTGCGTGTACAACGACTGCGCCGTCGCGATCTCGTGGCTGCTCGACCACGGCTTCGACCGCATCGCCTACCTCGACACCGACGTCCACCACGGCGACGGTGTCCAGACGGCGTTCTACGACGATCCGCGCGTGCTCACGGTTTCACTGCACCAGCACCCGTTCACGCTGTGGCCCGGCACGGGGTACTCGGCCGAGATCGGCACGGGCAAGGCGGCGGGCACGTCGGTGAACATCCCGCTGCCGCCGCAGACGAAGGATCCCGGGTGGCTGCGGGCGTTCCACGCGGTCGTGCCGTCGCTGCTGGCGGAGTTCGAGCCGCAGATCCTGGTGACGCAGTGCGGCGTCGATTCGCACGAGGAGGACCCGCTGGCCGACCTGTCGCTCTCGGTCGACGGGCACCGCACGATCTACGCGACCATGCGCGAGCTCGCGGAGACCTACGCGGGCGGCCGCTGGCTCGCGGTCGGCGGGGGCGGGTACCAGCTGATCCGCGTGGTCCCGCGCTCCTGGACGCACCTGATGGCCACCGTGCTCGACCGCGACGTCGCGCCCGAGACCGCCCTGCCGCCCGGCTGGGTCTCCACGGTCGCGAAGGCCGCGCCGACCGCCGAGATCCCGCCGGCCATGACCGACGAGCGCGACACCGCGTTCAAACCGTGGGGCGACGAAGCCGACGAGCCGGTGGACGTCGCGATCGGCGACACCCGCCGCGCCGTTTTCCCCTTGCACGGCCTCGATCCGGACGACCCGAGGGACTGACATGTCCGAACACCCCGACGAAGGAAAGGGCCTGCGCGACCCCTACGACTACCCCCGCGACTGGGAAGCCGACGTCGTCCTCTCCGACGGCGGCACCGTGCACCTGCGGCCCATCGTGCCGTCGGACGCCGACAACCTCGTCGCGTTCCACAGCCGCCTTTCGGAGCGCACGCGGTACCTGCGCTACTTCGGCGCGTACCCGCGCATCCCGCCGCGCGACCTCGAACGGTTCTCCACTGTGGACCACCACGACCGCGTCGCGTTCGTGGCGCTGCTGGGCGACGACATCGTGGCCGTCGGGCGGTACGAGCGGCTCGAGGGCGGGCCGTCGGCCGAGGTCGCGTTCGTGGTCGACGACAAGCACCAGGGCCGCGGGCTCGGCTCGATCCTGCTGGAGCACCTGGCCGCCGCGGCGTCGGAGAGCGGGCTGCGCCGGTTCGTCGCCGAGGTGCTCGCCGAGAACGCCGCCATGGTCCGCGTGTTCCGCGACGCCGGTTACCAGGTCAGCCGCGCCATCGAGGAAGGCGTGCTGCACCTGGAGTTCGACATCGATCCGACGGAGGAGTCGCTCGCCGTCGCGCGCTCGCGTGAGCAGGCCGCCGAGGCGCGCAGCGTGCACAACCTGCTGCACCCGCGCTCGGTCGCGGTGATCGGCGCGTCGGCCGATCCCACGAAGGTCGGTCACGTCGCCTTCGCGAACATGCTGGCCGCCGACTTCGCCGGCACCGTCTACCCGGTCAACCCCGAACACCGCTCCGTGCGCGGCGTCCGCGCGTACGCCTCGGTGCTCGACATCCCGGACCCGGTCGACCTCGCGGTGGTCGCCGTGCCCGCGGAGGTCGTGGAATCCGTGCTCGACGCCTGTCTCGCCAAGGGCGTGAAGACGCTGGTGATCGTGTCGGGCGGCTTCGCCGAATCCGGCCCGCTCGGCCTGCACGCCGAATTGCGGCTCGTCGGCGAGGCCCGCGCGCACGGCATGCGCGTGGTCGGCCCGAACGCGCTCGGTGTCCTCAACACCGCGCCGTCGGTCCGCCTCAACGCGACGCTCGCGCCGCGGCTGCCCAAGCGCGGGCACACCGGGTTCTTCTGCCAGTCGGGCGCACTGGGCACGGCGATCCTCGCCGACGCCGGTTCGCGCGGGCTCGGCCTCTCGACGTTCGTCTCCGCCGGCAACCGCGCCGACGTGTCGGGCAACGACCTGTTGCAGTACTGGGAAACCGACCCCGAGACGGATCTCGTGCTGCTCTACCTCGAATCCTTCGGCAACCCGCGCAAGTTCGCCCGCCTGGCGCGGCGGCTCGCGCGCACCAAACCGATCGTCGCGGTGAAATCCGGCCGGCACGCGGTGCGCCCGCAGCTGGCCGCGACGTCGGCGGAAGTCGACGAAGCCAGCGTGCAGGCGCTGTTCGAACAGGCCGGGGTCGTGCGCGTGGAGTCGCTCGCGCAGCTCTTCGACACGGCGCTGGTGTTCGCGCACCAGCCGCTGCCGGCCGGGCCGCGCATCGCGATCGTCGGCAACTCCAGTGCGATCGGGCTGCTCGCCGCCGACACCGCCCGCGCGCAGGGACTGCACGTCGCCTTCGATCCCGTGGACATCGGCCCGCAGGCCGGGCCCGCCGCGTTCGCCGAAGCGGTGCGCGACGCCCTGGACTCGGCCGAGGTCGACGCGCTCATCGCCGTGTTCGCGCCGCCGATCACGATCCCCGGCACCGCGTACGCGCGGGCGCTGAAGCAGGCTGTGCTGGAGCAGAAGCGGACCAAACCCGTCGTCTCCACGTTCCTCGCGGCCGAAGGCGTGCCCGATGAACTCGCGGTGCTCACGGATTTCGGCGTGCCCACGCGGGGTTCGATCCCGTCGTACCCCAGCCCGGAGCGCGCGGTGAACGCGCTCGCCCGCGTCGTGCGCTACTCGGCCTGGCGCCAGCGACCGCAGGGTTCCCTGGTGCGCCCGGCCGGGCTCCACGTGGAGAAGGCGCAGCAGATCGTGCGCGAACTCCTCGCGGCGGCCGACGGTCACTCCACGATGCTGTCGGACGACGACGTGGTGCGGCTGCTCGGCTGCTACGGCGTGGACGTCGTGCCGTTCCGCGTGGTGTCCGATGTGGACGAAGCTGTGACGGCCGCCGCGCAGCTCGGCTACCCGGTCACGCTCAAGGCCGTCGACGAGCGGCTGCGCGGCCGCCCGGACCTCGCCGGCGTGCGGCTCGACCTCACGTCCGAGGATTCCGTCCGCGTGGCCTACCGCGACCTGTGCGAGGTCTCCGGCGACAACGAGCTGTACGTGCAGCGCATGGCGGCCAAGGGGATCTCGTGCGTGATCGGGCTGCAGGACGACCCGTCGTTCGGCACGCTCGTGTCGTTCGGGCTCTCGGGCCTGGTCAGCACGCTGCTCGGCGACCGCGCCTACCGCGCGATCCCGGTCACCGACGTCGACGCCGCCACGCTGATCCGCGAGCCGCGCACGTCGCCGCTGCTCACCGGCTACCGCGGCGACGAACCCGCGGATCTGGCGGCCCTGCAGGACATGGTGCTGCGCGTGGCCGCGCTGGCCGAGGACAACCCGGAGGTCCGGTCACTCGCGCTCGACCCGATCCTCGCCTCGCCCGACGGCGCGTTCGTCGCCAACGCGCGGATGGTCCTCGGGCCGACCCCGACACGGCCGGACACGGGGCCGCGGCGGCTGCGGCACATCACGCCGTCGGATTGACAGCTGCCGGCTCGTCCCGGGCCAGCAATCCGCCCAGGGTCAGCAGCTGCCCTGTCGCGCCGCCGCCGGTGAACTCCAGGCGCTTGGCTGCCACGAAGTAGCGGTGCACGGGGTGCTCGACGTCGATGCCGACGCCGCCGTGCAGGTGCACCGCGGTGTGCGCGACGCGGTGGCCGGCTTCGGCGGCCCAGTACTTCGCCGTCGCCACCTCGGCGTCCGCGGGCAGGCCTTCCGCGAGGCGCCACGCCGCTTGCCACAGCGTGAGCCGGACCGCTTCGACGTCGAGGTAGGCGTCGGCCAGCCGCTGGCGCACGGCCTGGAACGCGCCGATCGCGTGGCCGAACTGCTCGCGCTCGCGCGTGTACGCGGCCGTCAGTTCGAGCGCCTTTTCGACGACGCCCAGCTGCTGCGCGCACAACCCGACCGCGCCGCGCAACCGCAACACCCGGGCGAGGTCACCGAGGGGTTCGGCGGGCGCGCCGTCGAGTTCGACGAGACCCGCGTCGGCGTGGTCGATCGTCTCCTGCGCCGAGATCGTCACGCCGGGCGCGTCGCGTTCGACGAGGTGCACGCCGCCGGGAGACTCGACGAGCAGCGCGTCGGCGAAAGCCGCGTACGGCACGGCGGTCTGCGTGCCGCTCAGCCGCCCGGCCGAGGCGGTGAAGCCGGTTCCGAGCGCCACTGCGAGCACGGCGGAACCCCGCGACACGGGCACCAGCCAGCGTTCCACGAGCTCCGGCCGGCCCAGGTCCGCGAGCACCGACGCCGCCTGCGTCACCGACGACAAGTACGGCACCGGCGCGACGGCCCGGCCGACCTCGATCAGCACCGAACACTGCTCCAGCAAGCCGAACCCGCCGCCGCCGACGGCCGCGGGCAGCGCCGCGTCGAGCACTCCCGCCTGGGCCAGCTGGGTCCACGCCCGCGCGTCGAAGCCGCCGGATCCGTGCGGCCCCAGCGTTTCCGGCGTCACCTGGCCGGCGAGGATGCGCCGCGTCAGGGCCGCGAGGGCCTCCTGCACCTCGGTCGGGGAGAAGTCCACGGTCGTGCTCCTAACGGGTCACGGGCTGGCCGAGCGCGGCCGCGGCGACGAGGTCGCGCTGCACCTCGTTCGTGCCGCCGCCGAAGGTGAGGATGAGGGCGGAGCGGTGCAGGCGTTCGAGCCGCCCGGCCAGTACGGCGCCCGGCGAGCCCTCGCGGACCACGGCGGCCGCGCCCAGCACTTCCATCAGCAGGCGGTAGGCCTCGATCGCCGCCTCGGTGCCGAACACCTTCGTCGCCGACGCTTCGGCGGGACCGAGTTCGCTCGCCGCGGCGGCCCACGCGATCTGCCAGTTGCGCAGCTTCAGGTACTCCGCGCGCGTGTGCACGCGGGCGAGGTTCAGCCGCACCCATTCTGCGTCAAGCAGCGGCGAGCCGTCGGGGGCGACGGCGGTGCGGGCCCACTCGACGACGTCGCGCAGCGCGGTGCGCAACGGCGCGGCCGAGGTCAGCGCGACGCGTTCGTGGTTGAGCTGGTTGGTGATCAGCGGCCACCCGGCGTTCTCATCGGCGATGCGGGAGGTCACGGGCACGCGCACGTCGTCGTAGTAGGTCGCGCTGGTGCCGGGGCCGGCGACGGTGCGCACCTTCGTCCAGGAGAAGCCGGGCGCCGACGTCGGCACCACGAGGATCGAGAGGCCCTTGTGCTTGCGCGCGTCCGGGTCGGTGCGCGCGGCGAGCCACACGTAGTCGGCGTACTCGATGAGGCTGGTCCACATCTTCTGGCCGGTGACCACGTAGTCGTCTCCGTCGCGCACGGCGCGCGTGCGCAGCGAAGCGAGGTCGGTCCCGGCGCCCGGCTCGGAGTAGCCGATGGCGAAGTGCAGCTCGCCGGCGGCGATGCGCGGCAGGTAGAACGCCTTCTGATCCGGAGTGCCGAACCGCATGATGGTCGGCCCGATCGTGTTCACGGTCAGGAACGGCACGGGCACCCCCGCGGCGGCCGCCTCGTCGGTGAAGACGAGCTGCTCGAGCATCGAGCGGGCCTGCCCGCCGTACTCGCGGGGCCAGCCGAGGGCGAGCCACCCGTCCTTGCCCAGTCGGCGCACGATTTCTTTGTACGCAAAGCCATCACCGTACTCGCCGCCGCCCGTCGCGAGGCTCTCCCGGCGGGCCGGCGTCATCAGCTCGGCGAAGTACTCGCGCAGCTGCCCGGCCAGCTCGCGCTGGGCGTCCGTGTAGTCGATCCGCACCGCTCACCTCCACGCCGCCGGGGAGACCGTGGTGTCGCGCCGGACCCGGCGGTAGGCTAGAACCTGTTCTAGTTGTACCAGGCGCCGCGGACGGGAGGAAGCGTGGAGATCGGGGTCGACCGCTCGTTGTGCGAGGCGAACGCGGTCTGCGTGGGGTTCGCGCCCGGGGTCTTCGACCTGGACGACGACGAGGAGTTGGTCATCGCGCCGGGCGAGATCCCGGAAGAACAAGTAGAACGTGTTTCGGATGCCGTGACCGGTTGTCCCAAGAATGCGCTGTTCATCGCACGTTAGCGGCGTTCATCCGGGCCTTGCCTAGAGCGAGAACAGATTCTAGTCTGAGCTCACCTTGGCAGGCTTCGACGAGGAGGCTCGCGGTGAGAGCAGCCGTACTGAACGCGATCGGCGACGACAAGCTGGAGCTGCGCGACGACGTCACCACAGTCGATCCGGGGCCGGGTGAGGTCCGGATCCGGGTGCGGGCTTCGGGCATCTGCCACAGCGACCTCTCGGCCATGGACGGCACGCTGCCGGCCCTGGCGCCCGGCGTCGTCGGCCACGAGGGCTCCGGTGAGGTCCTGGAGGTCGGCCCCGCCGTCACGCACCTCGTGCCGGGTGACCACGTGACCGTCTCGTTCGTCCCGCCGTGCGGCTCGTGCGCCAACTGCCTGCGTGGCCAGCCGAACCTGTGCGCCGTGCACGCGATCGCCGCCTTCACCACACCGCGCTTCCGCCTCGGGGACACCCCGTTGTTCGGCTACGCGGGGCTCGGCACGTTCGCCGACGAGGTCGTGGTGCCGGCGTCCGGCGCGGTGAAGGTCGACCCGGACGTGCCGTTCGAGACGGCCGCGCTCATCGCGTGCGGGGTGCTCACCGGGGTCGGCTCGGTGCTCAACACCGCGAAGGTCGAACCCGGTTCGACGGTCGTCGTGTTCGGCTGTGGCGGCGTCGGCATCTCCGTGATCCAGGGCGCTCGCATCGCGGGCGCGGCCACGATCGTCGCGGTGGATCCGGTGGAGGGCAAGCACTCCGTGGCGAAGCGGTTCGGCGCGACGCACGCCGTGACGCCGGAGAACCTCGAGCAGCTCAAGGGTGAGCTGACCGCCGGCGAGGGCTTCGACTACGCCTTCGACGTCGTCGGCGCGCCCGTCACCATCCGCGCCGGCTGGGACGCCGCGCGCCGCGGCGGCGCGGTCGTGGTCGTCGGCGCCGGGCGCGGAGACGCGATGGTGTCGTTCAGCGCGCAGGAGCTCTTCCTGCACGACAAGAAGATCCTCGGCTCGTTCTACGGTTCGGCGCACGTGCACCGCGACACCGCGACCATGCTGCGGTTCTGGCGCGCCGGGCTGCTCGACCTCGACGGCATGATCTCGCGCCGCCTCGCGTTCGCGGACCTCAACGACGGCCTCGGCCTGCTGCGCGAAGGCAGCACCGACGTGATCCGCCAGGTGGTGACGCTCGCGTGAGCCTGAGCGGACGGGTCGCGATCGTCACCGGCGCCGCCGCCGGGCTGGGGCGGGCCGAAGCGCTCGCCCTCGCCCGGGAGGGCGCCGCCGTGGTGGTCAACGACATCGCGGAAGCCCGCGAAACCGTCGAGGAGATCGAAGCGAACGGTGGCAAAGCGCTCGCGGTGGCGGGCGACGTTTCCGAAGCCGCCACCGCCGGCGCGCTGCTCGCCGCCGCGGTCGGCCACTTCGGCGGCCTCGACGTCGTGGTGAACAACGCCGGGGTGCTGCGCGACCGCATGTTGTTCTCGATGACCGACGCCGACTGGGACCAGGTCGTCGCCGTGCACCTGCGCGGGCACTTCCTGCTTTCCCGTGCGGCGGCTCGACATTGGCGGGACAAGTCCAAAGTGGAGGGCGGCCCGGTCTACGGGCGGCTCGTCAACACCGCGTCCGAAGCGTTCCTCGTCGGCTCACCCGGCCAGCCCAACTACTCCGCTGCGAAGGCCGGCATCGCCGCGCTCACCGTGTCCGCGGCGCGCGGGCTGGCGAAGTACGGCGTGCGCGCCAACACGATCTGCCCGCGCGCCCGCACGGCGATGACCGCCGACGTCTTCGGCGAAGCACCCGGCGAAGGCACGGATCCCTTGTCCGTGAACCACGTCGCGCCGTTCGTCGCCTTCCTCGCCTCGCCCGCGGCCGGCGCGATCAACGGCCAGGTGTTCGTCGTGCACGGCGGCATGGTCGCGCTGCTGCGCCCACCGTCGGTCGAGCAGCGCTTCGACACCGCGCACGGCACGTGGACCACCGGCGAGCTCGCCGGAACCGTCGGCGCCCACTTCGCCGAGCGCGATCCCGACGCGATGTTCGCCGCGACCGACCTGCTCACCCTGCCTTGAAAACAGCACTGCCCTGACCTTCCGGGAGAAGTCATGACGCTCACCGTGTTACCCCACCGCGACGCCGCCGGGCTCAAGGCCGGGCAGCTGTTCATCGGCGGCGAGTGGGTGGCCGCGCGCGACGGTGCGACGTGGACCCACCACCACCCCGCGACGAACGAGGAGATCGGCGAGTTCGCGGTCGCCGGTGCGGCCGACGTCGACGACGCCGTGGCCGCCGCGCGCGCCGCGTTCGCCACCTGGGGCACGTCCCGCGCGAGCACGCGCATCGCCGTGTTGCTGAAGTACGCCGAGTCGCTGCGCGCCCACGCCGACGAGCTGCGGGCGCTGCAGGCGCTCGACAACAGCGTGCCGCTGTCGTTCGGCGGCATCTACGCGACGTCGGTGGCCGCGGCGGCCGACGTGTTCACCCACCACGCCGGCTGGGTCGACAAGGCGGGCGGGCAGACCCTGCCGCCGTACCAGGGTGGCGACCACCTGGCGATGACCTTCCGCGAGCCGATCGGCGTCGTCGGCGCGATCCTGCCGTGGAACGCGCCCTTCCTGCTCTTCGCGCAGAAGGTGGCGCCGGCGCTCGGGGCCGGCTGCACGGTGGTGCTCAAGGCGTCGGAGTACGCGTCGTTCGCCGTGATCCGCATGGTCGAGCTGCTGGCCGAAGCCGGCCTGCCCGCGGGGGTGCTCAACCTCGTGACCGGCCCGGGTGACCCGGCGGGCGAGCGGCTGATCACGCACCCGGACGTGGACAAGGTCAGCTTCACCGGCAGCCGCGCGGTCGGCAAGCGCATCGTCGAGGCGTCCGCGGGCACGCTCAAGCGCGTGTCGCTCGAACTGGGCGGCAAGAGCCCGGCCGTCGTGTTCCCGGACGCGCCCAACGTCGGCCTCGCCGCGATGACGACCATGGGCGCGGTGACCATGGGCCTGTCCGGCCAGGCCTGCGTCGCCAACACCCGCGCCCTCGTGCACCGCGACGTCTACGACGAGTTCATCGCCGCCGCGCAGGGCATGGCGGCGGCCGTGACCTACGGCGACCCGTTCGACCCGGCCGTCATCTCGTGCCCGCTGGTGAACGGCCGCCAGCTCGAACGCGTGCTCGGCTACATCGAGCGGGGCAAGGCGGAGGGCCGGCTCGTCACGGGCGGCGAACGGCTCGACGGCGACTACGCGAACGGCAACTTCGTGGCGCCCACGATCTTCGCCGACGTCGCCAACTCGGCGACCATCGCGCAGGAAGAGATCTTCGGCCCGGTGCTCGCGGTGGTGCCGTTCGAGTCGGAGGACGAAGCGGTCGAGCTCGCCAACGCCACCGAGTACGGCCTCGGCGCCGGTCTGTTCACCGGCGACTCGGCGCGCGCGTTCCGCGTGGCCCGGCGGCTGCGCGCCGGCACGATCGGCGTCAACGGCTTCCAGGTCGAGCCGCACCTGCCCTTCGGCGGGTTCAAGCAGTCGGGGCTCGGCCGCGAAGGCGGGTTGTCGGCGTTCGAGGCCTACACGGAGCTCAAGACCGTGCTCATGCCGCTCGGTGAGGAGCTCATGTAGTGGGCCGGCTCGACGGGAAGGTCGCCTTGGTCACCGGCGCGGCCCGGGGCCAGGGCGCGGCGGCCGCGCGCGCGTTCGTCGCCGAGGGCGCCCGCGTGGTGGTCGCCGACGTGCTCGACGCCGAGGGCAAGCAGTTGGCCGCCGACCTCGGTGACGCGGCCGTGTTCCAGCACCTCGACGTGGGTGACGAGGACGGCTGGACCGCCGCCGTCGAGCGCACGGCCGCCGAGTTCGGCCCGCCGACGGTGCTGGTCAACAACGCCGGTGTCCTGCACTTTTCGGAGCTCCGGACCACCGCGCTGGCCGATTACGAACGCGTCGTGCGCGTGAACCAGATCGGGGCGTTTCTCGGGATGCGGTCGGTCGTTGAACCCATGACCGGGGCCGGTGGCGGCTCCATCGTCAACGTGTCCTCTGTGGAGGGACTTGCCGGCATGCCGTTCCTCGTCGCCTACACCGCGAGCAAGTTCGCGATCCGCGGGATGACCAAGGTCGCCGCGCTGGAGCTGGGCGCGCGCGGCATCCGGGTGAACTCCGTCCACCCGGGCATGATCGACACGAAGATGGTGTCCGAGGCCGCCGGGACCGACGTCGACGTGTCCTGGGTCGGCAAGAAGGTGGCGCTCGGGCGCGTGGGACGGGCCGACGAGATCGCGCCGCTGCTGGTGTTCCTGGCGAGTGAGGAGAGTTCGTACTGCACCGGGAGCGAGTTCGTCGCCGATGGGGGAGCGACGGCGACTCACGCGCTAAAAGTGTGAGCAGCGGAGCGAAGCTCCTCCGTTGAGGGCGGCGGTGGGGGCATGGATGGAGTGATCAACACGACTGAGAGTGAGAAGTGAACACCGCTAACGGAAACCGGGCGGGAGGTATGGACAAGACTCGGGGGTGACTACTGGGAGGTGTGGTGGGCGAGACCGGCTCGATCACCCTCCCGGGCACCGCGGCGCTGACCCAGGTCGGCCGGCTCGCCACGCTGTCCTGGGAGGTGCTGCGGGCGATCTTCCGGCGTCCGTTCCAGTTCCGCGAGTGGATCCAGCAGTGCTGGTTCTTCGCGAGTGTCACGATCTTGCCGACCGCTCTGGTCGCCATCCCGTTCGGGGCCGTGATCGCGCTCCAGCTGGGGTCGCTGACCACGCAGATCGGCGCGCAGTCGTTCACCGGCGCCGCCAGCGCGCTCGCCATCGTGCAGCAGGCCAGCCCGCTGATCACGGCGCTGCTCGTGGCCGGCGCGGGCGGCAGCGCCGTCTGCGCGGACATCGGGGCGCGCAAGATCCGTGAAGAGATCGACGCGATGGAAGTGCTCGGCGTCAACCCGGTGCAGCGCATCGTCGTGCCGCGGGTGCTGGCCGCGATCGTCGTGTCGGTGCTGCTCAACGGCTTGGTCAGCGTGGTCGGGGTGCTCGGCGGCTACTTCTTCAACGTCGTGCTGCAGGGCGGCACGCCGGGCGCGTACCTGGCGAGTTTCAACGCACTGGCGCAGGTGCCGGACCTGTGGATCAGCGAGATCAAGGCGTTCCTGTACGGGTTCGTCGCCGGCGTCGTCGCCGCGTTCCGCGGTCTGAACCCCGCGGGCGGGCCGAAGGGCGTGGGCGACGCGGTGAACCAGGCCGTGGTGATCACGTTCCTGCTGCTGTTCCTCATCAACGTCGTGCTCACCGCGATCTACCTCAAGATCGTGCCGCCGAAGGCGCTGTGACGTGACGGCCGAACCGATCGACGCCCCGCCGCTGTCCGACCGGACGCTCGAGATCATCGCCCGCCCCGGCGCCAGCCTGGAGGGCCTCGGGCGCCAGCTGTCGTTCTACGGCCGCGCGCTCGCGTGGTCGCCGCGCACGGTGCGCCGCTACGGCCGCGAGACCACGCGCCTGCTGACCGAGGTCTGCTTCGGCACGGGCGGGCTCGCGGTGATCGGCGGGACGCTGGGCGTGATGATCGGGATGACGCTGTTCACCGGGCTCATCGTCGGCCTGCAGGGTTACTCGGCGCTCAACCAGCTCGGCACCGCCGCGCTCACCGGCTTCATCTCCGCCTACTTCAACACGCGGGAGGTCGCGCCGCTTTCGGCCGGGCTCGCGCTCTCGGCGACGGTCGGCTGCGGCTTCACCGCGCAACTCGGCGCGATGCGGATCTCCGAGGAGATCGACGCGCTCGAGGTGATGGCCGTGCCGAGCATGCCCTACCTCGTGACCACCCGCGTGCTCGCGGGCGTCACCGCGGTGATCCCGCTGTACGCGATCGGCCTGCTCTCGTCCTACCTCGCGTCGCGGCAGATCACGATCTGGCTCTACGGCCAGTCGGCCGGCACCTACGACCACTACTTCACGCTGTTCCTCCCGCCCGAGGACGTGCTGTGGTCGTTCGCCAAGGTGATCGTGTTCAGCGTGCTGGTGATCCTGTCCCACTGCTACTACGGCTACACGGCCGACGGCGGGCCGGCCGGCGTCGGCGTCGCGGTGGGGCGTGCGGTGCGCACGTCGATCGTGCTGATCTCGGTGCTCGACTTCTTCCTCAGCCTCGCGATCTGGGGTGCCAACACGACGGTGCGGATCTCGGGATGAGCACGCGGCGCGAACTGCTGAAGCGGCTCCGGTACCAGGTGCTGGGGCTGATCTTCCTCGTCGTCGCGGCCCTGTTCTTCACGACCACGATCGCGATCTACAAGAAGGTGTTCACGCCCGTCACGCTCGTGAAGCTCGAAACCGACCACGTCGGCAGCCAGCTGCGCACGGGCGGCGACGTGAAGGTGCGCGGCCTGCTCGTGGGCGAGATCCGCTCGGTCACCGCGAAGGGCGACCACGCGGAGCTCGAACTCGCGCTGCAGCCGGACAAGATCGGCGAGATCCCCAGCAACGTTTCGGCCCGGCTGCTGCCCAAGACGCTCTTCGGCGAGCGGTACGTCGCGCTGCAGCTGCCGCCGAACCCCGCGCGGCACATCGAAGCCGGCGACGTGATCCCGCAGGATCGCAGCAGCACGGCGATCGAGCTGGAGCAGGTGCTCGACGACGTGCTGCCGCTGCTGCAGGCCGTGCAGCCGGAAAAGCTGTCGAGCACGCTGAGCGCCGTGTCGACCGCGCTCGACGGGCGCGGCAAGCAGCTCGGCCAGACGCTCGCGCAGCTGTCGGACTACCTCGGCGAGCTGAACCCGTCGCTGCCGGACCTCAAGGCCGACATCACCGGACTGGCCGACGTTTCCGCCACGTACGACAAGGCGGCGCCGGACCTGCTCGACGCCCTCGCGGACCTGACCACCACGAGCCAGACCATCGTCGCGAAGCGCCAGGGACTGTCCGATGTGTACGCGTCGGTTTCCGCCGCGTCGGCTGACCTCACGAGTTTCCTGGACGTGAACAAGGACAACCTGATCCGCCTCACCACGGCCGTGCAGCCGACGCTCGACGTGCTCGCGAAGTACGCGCCCGAGTACCCGTGCCTGCTCAAGCAGCTCGCGGGTTCGGTGCCCGAAGCGGAGCTCGCGTTCGGCAAGGGCACCGCGCACCCCGAGGTGAGCCGCGTGACGATCGAGTTCACCGCCAGCCGCGGCAAGTACCTGCCCGGCGTCGACGAACCGAAGTACGACGACAAGCGCGGCCCGCGCTGCTACCCGCAGGTGCCCAAACCCGGGTACTGGCCGCAGTACCCGCCCGACGGCGCGGTGAAGGACGGCTCGACGAAACCCGTGCCGCCGCACAACCCGCCCGAATCGCTGCCGGGTGAGATCACGTCCGGGGCGATCACGTCGGACACCATCGCGAAGAACGGTGGTGGCGGCGAATCCGGTGGCGCGCCGTCGATGATCGGGTCGACGGACGAGCAGCAGCTCATCGACCTGCTCGTCTCGCCCGCGCTCGGCACCACTCCGGACCAGGTGCCGGACTGGGCGAGCCTGCTCGTCGGGCCGCTCTACCGCGGGACGGAGGTGGAGCTCAAGTGAGGTCGTTCGTCCCCGCGCTGGTGAAGATCCTCGTGTTCGCCGCGGTCACGGTGCTGCTCACGGGCATCCTCGCCGCCACGATCGCGAACACGAACTTCGGCACCACGGCGGGGTTCGCGGCGAAGTTCACCGACGCGTCGGGCCTGCAGGCGGGTGACGACGTGCGCATCTCGGGCGTGAAGGTCGGGCAGGTCGACTCGATCACGGTCGAGCAGGGCGACCAGAACGTTGCCGAGGTGCGGTTCGCCGTCGACGCGCAGTACCAGCTGCCCGCCCTGACCACCGCGACGATCAAGTACCGCAACCTCGTCGGCCAGCGCTACCTCGCGCTCGGCACCGACGTGACCGGCGGCGGCACGCTCCCGGACGGCGCGACGATCCCGCCCGAGCGGACGAAACCCGCGCTGAACCTCACCGTGCTGTTCAACGGGTTCAAACCACTGTTCCAGGCGCTGGACCCGAAGGAGGTCAACCAGCTCTCGGCCGAGATCATCCAGGTCTTCCAGGGCGAGGGCGGCACGATCACGAGCCTGCTCGCGCACACGGCGTCGATCACCACCTCCATCGCCGGCAAGGACCAGGTGATCGGGCAGGTCATCGACAACCTCAACCAGGTCCTGACCACCGTCAACGCGCGCGGCCCGCAGCTGGGTGACCTGATCGACCAGACGCAGCGGCTCGTGAGCGGGCTCGCCGAGCAGCGCAAGCCGATCGGCGACGCGGTGGGCGCGCTGGGCGAGCTGACCGACGCGACGTCCGGCCTGCTGGCCGACGCCCGGCCCGCGGTGCGCGACGACGTGAAGCAGCTCGGCACGCTGTCGAACAACCTCGCGGATTCCGACCAGCTGCTCGACCACCTGCTGCAGGTGCTGCCGGGCAACCTGGAGAAGTTCACGCGGACCCTGAGCTACGGCAGCTGGTTCAACTACTACCTGTGCGGGATCGAAGGCACGGTCGGGATTTCGTCGCTGGACGTGACGCTGCCGATCGTGCCGTTGCCCGCCACGCAGCGCGCGGCGAGGTGCGGCCCGTGAAATCCCTCAAGGAACGCAACCAGGCGTCGGTCGGCGCGGTGACCCTCGTGCTGATCCTGCTCGTGACCGCCGTCGCCTACTTCTCCGATGACATCCCGATGTTCGGCAACGGCACCACCTATTCCGCGTACTTCGGCGAAGCCGCCGGGCTCGCGCCGGACAACGAGGTGGAGGTCGCCGGCGTGAAGGTGGGCCAGGTGACGTCGGTGGAGCTGGCGCACAAGCAGGTGCTGGTGAAGTTCCGCGTGAAGGGTGTGCGCGTCGGTGACGCGTCGACCGCGTCGATCGAGATCAAGACGCTGCTGGGGGAGAAGTACCTCGCGCTCGACCCGAAGGGCACCGGCACGCAGAGCCCCGGCGACACCATCCCGCTGAAGCGCACGCGCACGCCGTTCCAGCTGCAGGACGCGTTCGACCAGCTGTCCACGACCGTCGGCGACATCGACACGAAGCAGCTCGCGGACAGCTTCACCGCGTTGTCCGATTCGCTCAAGGACAGCCCGCAGTACCTCAAGGACACGCTCTCGGGTCTGTCCGCGCTGTCGAAAACCGTGTCCTCGCGCGACGCCGACCTGCACACGTTGCTGGCCGGCACGAGCGCGATCTCGAAGACGCTGTCCGACCGCAACACCCAGCTGCAGCAGGTGATCAGCGACGGCAACCTGCTGCTGACCGAACTGCAGAACCGCCGGGAGCAGATCGCCACGCTGCTCAAGGGCACGCAGCAGATCTCGCAGCAGCTCTCGGGCCTCGTCGCCGACAACCGCACGCAGCTGAAGCCGACGCTCGACGCGCTGGGGAAGGTGACCGACGTGCTGCAGCGCAACCAGAGCAACCTCGACCGCGGCCTCGCGCTCATGGCGCCGTTCGCGCGTGTGGGCGCCAACGCGACGGGCAACGGCCGCTGGTTCGAGGGTTACCTGTGCGGCCTGCTGCCGCCGACGATCACCGCGGGCGGGTTGTCGATCAACCCGGAGGGCTGCACGCCACCGATCGCGGCGCCGAACCAGGGGGTGGGTGGCCGGTGACGCCCCACGACGTACTTCCTCCCGCGGAGGCGGCATGACCATCGAGACGAAGATGCAGCGGAACCTCGTGTCGTGGCTGGGTTTCGCGTGTGTGCTGGCGTTGCTGCTCACCGCCGGGGTGTGGCTGGTGGTCCGCGGCGGCAGCGGGACGACGTTGTCGGCGTACTTCGGGAAGACGGTCGGGCTGTACGCGGGTTCTTCGGTCCGCGTGCTGGGCGTGCCCGTCGGTGAGGTCACGGCCGTGACGCCCGACGGGCAGGCCGTGCGCGTGGACATGCGCGTGAACGACGACGTGCCGATCCCGGCGAACGTCGGCGCGGTCGTGGTCGCGCCGAGCCTCGTCAGCGACCGGTACGTCCAGCTGACGCCGGCGTACGACAGCGGGCCGACGCTCGCGAGCGGCACCGTGCTGGCGCGGGACAAGACGGCCACGCCGGTCGAGCTCGACGACCTGTACGCGAGCCTCGACAAGCTCTCCACCGCGCTGGGACCCAACGGGGCCAACAAGAACGGCGCCCTGTCCGACGTCCTCGACACGGCGGCGCAGAACCTCAAGGGCAACGGCGCGGACCTCAACTCGACCGTCGGGCGGCTCGCGGACCTCGCGGGCACCCTGGACGATTCGAAGGACGACCTGTTCTCGACGGTCCAGAACCTCAACTCGTTCACCGGCGCGCTCGCCCAGAGCGACAGCCAGCTCGACGAGTTCTACGAACGCGTGGCCGACGTGAGCGGCTTCCTCGCCGACGATTCGGCCGACGTCGGGGCCGCGCTCGACTCGCTCGCCTCGTCGCTGGGCGACGTGAAGCAGTTCGTGGCGGACAACAAGGCCGGGCTCGAATCCAATGTGGACAAGCTGGCGTCGCTCACGAAGGTGCTCGTGGACCAGCGCGCCGCGCTCGCCGAGGTGCTCGACGTCGCCCCCACCGGCGCCACGAACTTCATCAACTCCTACGACGCGGCGTCGGGCACCATCGCCGTGCGCGACAACCTCAACGAGATCACGAACCCGCCGATCCTCACCGTCTGCCGGTTGCTGGCCGCGGGCACCCCGAAGAACGTGCCGGCCACGCTCACGGACATCTGCAAGCAGCTCGCGCCGGTGCTCGACGGCACGCTGAAGCTGCCGACCGTGCCGCAGGCGCTGAACTCCCTGCAGAACGGCCGGCTGCCGCCGCTGCCGCTGCCGCTCGTGGACGTGCTGACGCAGGGCGGTGCCGGGTGAAGCGCGTGCGCCGGCGGCTGGCCGGCGTGCTCGCCGGGGTGCTCGTGCTCGCCGGCTGCAGCGACGGCGGGTTCAACGGCCTGTACTCCACCCCGCTGCCGGGCGGCCCGGACCTCGGCGACCACCCGTACCACGTGACGGCGCTGTTCACCGACGTGCTCGACCTCGTGCCGCAGGCGAGCGTGAAGGTGAACGACGTCGCCGTCGGGCGGGTCGACCGGATCACGCTCACGCCCGACACCCGCTCCGCGCTCGTCGCGATGACCGTGAACGGCGACGTGCGGCTGCCCGCCAACGCGCACGCCGAGCTGCGCCAGTCGAGCCTGCTGGGTGAGAAGTTCGTGGAGCTGAGCACCCCGTCCGCGGAACAACCCGAAGGCCGGCTGGCCGACGGCGCGCAGATCCCGTTGGGCCGCACCAACCGCAACCCCGAGGTCGAGGAAGTGCTCGGCGCGCTTTCCCTGCTGCTCAACGGCGGCGGCCTCGGCCAGCTGCAGGACATCAGCCACGAGCTCAACGACGCGTTGTCGGGCAACGAACCCGAGATGCGCGCGCTACTGTCTCGAGTGGACGATCTCGCGACCCAGCTCGACGGGCACAAGGGCGAGATCCTGCGCGCCATCGACGGGCTCGACCAGCTCTCGCACACGCTGGCGGGGCAGCAGCAGAACATCAAGACGGCGCTGGACAACCTGGCGCCGGGGCTGAAGATCGTCGCGGACCAGCGCGACCAGCTCGTGGGGATGCTGAACGCGCTCAACAAGCTTTCCGGCGTCGCGGTGGACACGGTGAACCGCAGCCGGGACCAGCTCGTCGCAAACCTCCAGGCGCTGAAGCCGACGCTGCAGAAGCTCGGCGAGGCCGGCCAGGACCTGCCCAACGCGTTGCAGATCCTGCTCACCTACCCGTTCCCGGACTACGCGGGCAACACCATCAAGGGCGACTACGCCAACGTCGACGCGACCGTGAACCTGGATCTGGACAAGCTCGTGCAGAACTTCACGAGCTCCTCGCAGCCGCCGGTCCAGATCCCAGGGCTCACCAGCGCGCAGCCGGGGGCCGGCACCCCGGCGTTGCCGCTGCCGCTGCCGACCACCGCGCCGCCGGCGAAGAACCAGCCCGGTCCGGGCGGGCTGCTGGGCGGCTTGCTCGGCCCGGTGCTCGGCGGAGGTGCCGGATGACCACCCGCAAAACGCGCATCCAGCTCATCGCCTTCGTCGTGATCGCCGTGGTGTCGGTGGTCTACGCCGGCGGCAAGTACGCGGGGCTGGACCGGCTGTTCGGCTCGCGTGGCTACTCGGTGACGCTGCAGCTCGCCGACTCCGGCGGGATCTTCGTCAACTCCGAGGTCGCCTACCGCGGCGTGACGGTCGGGCGCGTCACGAACCTGACGCTCACCGGCCACGGCCTCGACGTGCACCTCGACCTCGACTCCGGCGGCCCCGACATCCCCGACGACCTGCAGGCGCAGGTGGCCAACCGCTCGGCGGTGGGGGAGCAGTTCGTGGACCTGCTGCCGAACCGCGAAACGGGCCCGTACCTGCACGACGGTTCGGTGATCACGCAGAACCGCACCACGTTGCCCGCGTCGCCCGACTCCGTGCTGGCGCACCTCGACGACCTGGTGGCGAGCGTGCACCCGGAGTCGCTGAAGACCGTGGTGGACGAGACCTACGACGCGTTCGCCGGCTCGGGGCCGCAGCTGCAGAAGCTGCTCGACAGCACGAGTTCCCTCACCGCCAAGGCCGCGCAGTACATCCCGGACACCCGCGGGCTGCTCGCCAACTCGCGCACGGTGTTCGCCACGCAGGAGCGGCAGGCGCAGAACATCACCGACTTCGCGGGCGGGCTGAAGACCATCGCGGCGCAGCTCAAATCGTCGGATCCGGACCTGCGGACGGTGATCGACCAGGCGCCGCAGCTGAGCCGCCAGATCAGCGACGTGCTCGCCACCTCGGGCACCGACCTCGGGGTGATCTTCGCGAATTCCCTGACCACGGCCCAGATCACGTCGGCGCGCACGGACGCGCTCGAGGAGCTGCTCGTGGCGTACCCGGTGATCTCCGCGTTCTCGCCGTCGACGTCGCCGGACGGCACCGGCCACCTCGGCGTGGTGTTCAACTTCTTCGACCCGGCGTCGTGCACCAAGGGCTACGAGGGCACGAAGGAACGTCCGGCCAACGACACCACCGAGGCGCCGGTGAACATGAACGCCTACTGCGCCGAACCGCCCGGCAGCCCCATCGGGGTGCGCGGTTCGCAGAACGCGCCGTACGCGGGCAAACCGCCGGCGGTGCCGGCCGCGCCGAAGGAACCGGCGTCGTCGGCGACGCCGGACGCGAACCAGCTGCCGGGCCTGCTCGACCTGCTCACGCCGCCGCCCGCCGGCGGGCTCGGGGCGCTGCTGGGCGGCTCGTGATGAGAACGCGGCTGCTCGTCGTGGTGCCGGTGCTGGCCGTGCTGGCCGCCGCGTGGTTCGGCTGGTCCTGGTGGCGCGCGGCGCACGACGACTCCCTGACGCGCGGGCGCGACCGCGACGCCGTGCTGGCCGCGGCGACGACGGAACTGGTCGCCCTCAACACGATCGACTACCGCACCGCCGGCGCCGACGTCGACCGCTGGCTCGGCGCCACCACGGGCCAGTACGGCAAGGACCTCGCCGACGATCGGCAGCTGCAGGTCGACCGCGCGACGAGCACCAAGACCGTGTCCACGGCCTCGCTGCGGCAGGCGGCCGTCACGGACCTCGACCCGGCCGCGGGCTCCGCGCGGGTCATCGCGGTGCTCGACGTGCGCGTGAGCACCGGCGGCGGTGCGGCCGTGCCGAAGCAGGCGCGCCTGACGGTGGACTTCACCCGCGACGGCAGCGCGTGGAAGGTCGGCGGCGTGCAGGCGGTGGGCTCGTGAACCGCGCGGCGCGGGCCGCCGTGGCGGTCACCGTCGTCGCGCTCGCGTGCGCCGTCTGGTTCGCCGTGCAGGCCTCGGCCCTGCGGCCCCGCGACGACGACGCCCTCGTCGACCAGGCCACCACCGACCAGGTGCGCGACCAGGTGAGCTCGGCCGTGAAAGCCCTGTTCTCCTACGACTACGGCAACCTCGACCGCACCTCGCGCGCCGCCGCCGACTTCCTCAGCGGCCCGGCCGTCGGCCAGTACCGCGCCCAGTTCGCCGCCGCGGGCAAGCGCGCCACCGACGGCAAGCTCATCCGCACCACCACCGTCCGCGCCGCCGGCGTCCGCACCCTCCACGGCGACGACGCCACCCTGCTGCTCTTCCTCGACCAGCAGACCATCCTGCCGGGCGGCGGCGCACCGCGGACGTCCGTCGCGCAGCTGGCCGTCACCGCGCACCGCGCCGACGGCCAGTGGAAGATCACCGGTCTCGATCCGCTCTGACCGGCTCATCGCTGCCGGTTGGCAGCACCGCCGGTGAAGTCGGACGCGGTCTGGCATGACACCGACGAAAACGCGCGGTTGGAGGCGCGAGCGCACCGTCTGGGCGATCGACACGGTGGGGACGCGAATCGAGGTCACAACCGGTCTCACGACGGACGCCAATGACAACACAGTGGTCGCGCTGGCCATCGGTGATGGGCCCTCGGCCGTGCTGGACATCGGCGCGCGGGACAACACCGGCGGGCATCTGATCGCAAACCTGCGGGCGTCGCTCGCTGACCTCGTCAAGAGACAGCACGACGCGTGATCTCCGCCGTGAACGGCGACTGATCAGACCATCCTGCCGGGCGGCGGCGCACCGCGGACGTCCGTCGCGCAGCTGGCCGTCACCGCGCACCGCGCCGACGGCCAGTGGAAGATCACGGGCCTCGATCCGCTCTGACCGGTGGCTCGGCGCCGGCCGGGACCCCTCCCGCCGCGTTCGCCCTACGGTTCGCCGCAGTGACGGAACAACGTGGAGGGCCGGTGCGGGACAGCCAGAAAGCCGAGATCGCCAGGATTTCCGAGTCGGTGGCGCGCTCGATGTTCACCCAGGCGGCGCTGTACTGGGGCGTCGACCGCGAGGTCCACGCCCGGCTGCCCGAGATGATCCGCCGGCACGCCGACGGCCTCCTGCCGCAGCTGGCCAAGGCGGCGGTGGCGGACGCGACGCCGGACCTGGGCGAGGCGCAGGTGTCCGTCGAGCGGGCGCTGCGCGAAACGCTGCGGGCCGAGGCAGCCGAGGCGGTGACGAGCTCGTCGGCGCGGGTGCTGCCCGAGCTGGCCGAGCGGGCGGTGCGCGCCGCGGCGCCCGATCCCGAGGCCACGCGGGCGGAGCTGGTCGCGAAGGCCGCCCCGGAGGTGAGCGGGCTCGTGCGCGAGCAGGCCACGAAGGCGGTCGCCGAACTGATGGACAAGGCCGGCGACGGCGTGCGCTCGACCGTGGCCGAGGTGCTGGAGCGCGAGTCGGCGAAGGTGCTGCCCGGGCTCGCGCGCGCGGCCGTCGCGCAGGCCACGCCCGACCCCGCCCAGCTGCGGGAGCACCTGCTGCACGAGGCGACCGCCGAGCTGTCGGGAACGGTGCACAAGGCCGTGACCGAGGTGGCCCGGCAGGCGCAGGGTGACCTGGTCGAGCGGGTCACGGCCGTCGCGCTGGCCCGCGTGCGCAAGACGGCGCACGTCGAGGTCGAGAAGCTGCTCGCGAAGTTCTCGCCGACCGTCGTCTCGGTCGTGCTGCCCGAGGGCAAGAAGGTGGAGCTGGCCGAGGACACCCACGCGGTGCTGCCGGAGCTGCTGCTGGCGCTGCACGCACGCTGCCACGTGCTGCTCGTCGGACCCGCCGGCACGGGCAAGTCCATGCTCGCGCGCCACGCTGCCTCCGCGCTCGGGCTGGAGTTCCAGGCCCTGTCGCTGGGCCCGACCACCCCCATGAGCAAGGTGTTCGGCTACTACGACGCCAACGGCCAGTACCACGACACCCCGTTCCGCCGCGCGTTCCAACACGGCGGCGTCATGCTGCTGGACGAGCTCGACAACGGCCACCCCGGCCTGCTGGCCGAGCTCAACCAGGCCCTCGCGCTCGGCGTGTGCGCCTTCGCCGACGGCATGGTCACCGCGCACCCCGACTTCCGGATGGTGGCCACCGGCAACACCTACGGAACGGGTGGCGACCGCCAGTACGTCGGCCGCCAGACGCTCGACTCGGCGACGCTGGACCGGTTCGTGGTCATCGACGTGCCCATCGACGAGGGCCTCGAGGAGCGGATCGCGCGGCGGCACGCGCCGTCGCACCCGGACGCGGTCGACGAGCTGATCGAGGAGATCCGCGACCTGCGCGAGACCGCGCTGGAGAAGAAGCTCCCGGTGATCATCTCGCCGCGGGCCAGCATCGACGGCGCCAAGCTGCTGGAGGCCGGCGCCACCGTCGAGCAGGTCATGCAGTGGCGCGTGATCCGCGGGCTGTCGGAGGCGCACCGCGCCGCGCTCGGGCTGGACTGACGCCGTGCTGCCCGTGCACCTGGAACCGATGCTCTCGTGGCACGAGTTCATCGAAACGGCCGTCGCGCCGCCGTCGATCAAGCACGCGTCCAGCAGGCGGCCCGAATCCCACTGGAACGGCGCCACGTGGGAGGAAGCGCTGCAGCTGGCCGTCGACGGGTGGCCGATCGCCCTCGAGGAAGCCGACGTGACCGTCGAGGAGCTGCGTGCCGGCGCCGGTCTCGGCCACGTCGTCACGGAGCTGGAACCGGCGTGGGACGTGACCGGCAGCGAGGTCGACATCGCCGCGTACCTGTCCGGCGTGCCGGAGTGCATGGTGGACGCGGTGCCCCGCCAGGTCTCCCGGCGCGGCAAGGTCGTCACGTTCCTCATCCCGGCCGCCTACTCGCACGTGATCGACCACGACGTGATCATCAACCGCGGCCTGGCGCTGGCGACCCTGTGCACCGCGATCATCGACGCGGGCCACAGCGTGGAGATCTGGTCGGGCTGGGCCACGACGCTGCCGACGTCCGGCGCGCTGCTGCGGACGCGCGCCGTGGCCCGGGTGATCGCCGCGGGCGAGCCGTTCGACGTCGGCCGGCTGATCTTCGCCGTGGCCCACCCGGCGATGCTGCGCCGGCTCTGGTTCGGCGTCTGGGACCGCCAGCCGCAGAAGGTCGCGGCGGCCATGGACGCCGAGAACTACGGCCAGGTCGGTGAATGCCACGCCGGTGACCTGCCGCCGGACATCACCGAGCCGTACGTCTTCCCGTACCTGACGCACGAAGACCGGCAGTGGGACGACCTGGACAGCGCGCTGACGTGGAGCAGGCGGATGTTCGGCGAACTCGGCCTGATCCAGCACTGAGCCGGCGCGTCAGCCGTCCCACACGGCGGCGCCCTGGCGCACTACCGTCACCGGCCGCGGCTCGGCCGAGGGCCAGAGGTCCACGACGTAGCGGTAGTGCTCGCCGTACTCGTGCTCGTTCCACGTCGTGGCGGGCGGCTCACTCTCCACATAGGACACACGGACGCGGTAGCGGCCCGGGGCGAGGCCGAGCACGTGCTCCTGGCCCGGGTAGTCGGCGGGGCCCGCGACCGTCAGCCGACCGCTCGGCACGGTGAGATCGGCCTCGACGACGTGCTCGGCGTCGGCCAGGACCGGGGGCCCGGCCGCGTGGAGGGTGAGGTCGGTCTCGACGAAGTCGGACCGCGCGGTGGCGACGGCGAGCGACGACGGCTCCACCGCGACGCGGTGCGAGGTCACCGCTTCGTCGGACCACCCGCCGTCGCCGGGGAGCCAGGCGGTCTTGTCCCGCAAGGAGAACTGCCGCTGGTCGGCGTGGATCACGAGACGCACGAGACCCCACCGTAGACCCTGGACAGGGGGTCACCCGAAATGGTATCGACGCGCGGTTTAGCGTTGGAGCCATGACCACTGCTCCCGTCGACGTCGACACCGCCCGCCGCGCCTACGCGGCGCTCGTCGAGCGCGGCCTCTCCCTGGACATCACCCGCGGCAAGCCGTCCCCCCGGCAGCTCGACCTCTCCGCGGACCTGCTCACCCTGCCCGACGGCGAGTACAAGGCCGAGGACGGCACGGACACGCGCAACTACGGCGGCCTCAAGGGCCTGCCCGAACTGCGCCGCATCTTCGCCGGTGCGCTGCAGGTGCCGGTCGAGCAGCTGCTGGCCGCCGGCAACTCGAGCCTCGAGCTGATGCACGACGCCGTGGTGCAGGCGCTGCTCAGCACGCTGCCGGGTGGCGAGCGCCGCTGGGCCGACGAGCCGCGCATCGCGATGCTGTGCCCGGTGCCGGGTTACGACCGCCACTTCGCGCTGGCCGAGCGCTTCGGCATCGAGCTGGTCCAGGTCCCGATGACCGCCGAGGGCCCGGACATGGACGTGGTCGAGCGCCTCGCGGCCGAGGACGCGGGCATCAAGGGGATCTGGTGCGTGCCGACGTACTCGAACCCGACGGGCGTCACCTTCTCCGACGAGGTCGCCCGCCGCCTCGCCGCGATGACCACGGCCGCCCCGGACTTCCGCATCTTCTGGGACAACGCGTACGCCGTGCACCACCTCACCGACACCGAGGACGTCGTCGCCGACATCCTCGCGCTGTGCGCCGAAGCCGGGAACCCCGACCGCGCGTTCGTGTTCGGCTCGACCTCGAAGATCACGCTCGCCGGGTCCGGTGTCGGCTTCTTCGGTTCGTCCGAGGCCAACATCGCGTGGTGGAGCGGCCTGCTCGCCAAGCGCACCATCGGCCCGGACAAGGTCAACCAGCTGCGGCACGCGATGTTCCTCGAGGACGCCGACGGCGTGCGCGCCCACATGCGCAAGCACGCGGAGATCATCGCGCCGAAGTTCGCGGCGGTCGACCGCATCCTCACCGAGGAGCTGGGCGACTCGGGGCTCGCCTCCTGGACGAAGCCGACGGGCGGCTACTTCGTTTCGCTGACCGTGCCCGAGGGCACCGCGAAGGAGGTCGTGCGCCTGGCCAAGGAGGCCGGCGTCGCGCTGACCCCCGCCGGCGCCACGCACCCGCACGGCGACGACCCGAAGGACGAGACGATCCGCATCGCCCCGACCTTCCCCGAGCTCGCCGAGGTCGAGGAGGCCGTGCGCGCGCTCACCGTGTGCGTGCGCCTCGCCGTCGCCGAGCGCGCCTGAGCCCTCCGTGCCACCGCCGCCCGGTACGGTCGGCGGTGGCACGGACTTGGGGCAGTTCTACTGGGGTGGGGGATTTCGATGCGCGTTCTCGTCGCCGGCGGTGGGGTCGCGGGCACGGTCACGGCGATGGCGCTGCAGCGCGCCGGGCACGAACCGGTGGTGTTCGAGGCGCACCCCTCGGGTGGGGCGGACGCGGGCGCGTTCCTCACCGTCATGCACAACGGCATGGACGCGCTGAAGGCGATCGACGCCGACGGCCCCGTGGTCGACGCGTCGTTCGCCGCGCTGGGAGTGGAGCTGGTCGGCCCGGACGGCGCGACCGTCGGGACCACCGAGTTCGACACCGGTGAGCTCGCCGGGCCGCGCACGCTCACGCGCGCCGCGTTCTACCGCGTGCTGCAGGAGGAAGCCGGCCGGCGGGGGATCACCGTGGCGCACGGCCGAAGGCTCGTGTCGGCTGAACCCGGGGAGTCCGGCGTCGTCGCCACCTTCGCCGACGGCTCCACCGAGACCGGCGACGTGCTCGTCGGCGCCGACGGCCTGCGGTCGGTGGTCCGCACCCTCATCGACCCGGCCGCCGCGCAGCCGCATTTCACCGGTCTGACCGTCGTGTACGGCTACACCCGCGCCGAAGGTCTGCCCGCCGCGCCCGGGATCTACCGCATGATCCGCGGCAGCCGCGCGGCGTTCGGCTTCACCACCGCGCCCGACGGCGCCACGTTCTGGTTCGCCCGCATCCCCGACGCCGAACGGTCACGCGACGAGATCGCCGCCGTGACCCCCGCCGGCTGGCGCGACTTCGCGTTCGCCGCGTTCGACGGCGACCCGCTGCCGTGCGCCGAGATCGTCGCCGCGACGGGCGACGACCTGTTCGGCGGCCACTCCTACGACGTGCCCACCACCCGCGTCTGGTCCACACCGCGCCTGGTCCTGGTCGGCGACGCGGCCCACGCGGCCTCCCCGGCGGCGGGGCAGGGCGCGTCGATGGCGCTGGAGGACAGCGTGGTGCTCGCGTTGTGCCTGCGCGACCTGCCGGACGCGCCCGCCGCGTTCGCCGCCTACGAGAAGCTGCGCCGCGCCCGCGTCGAGAAGCTCGTGGCCGCCAGCGCGGGCCGGGACGCCGGCGAGGAGCGCGGCTGGCTGTACCACCACCACATCGACTGGAACGAGCGAATCACAACCTGAATCGCCGGTGCGCGCCGCCCGGGGTGGCTACGATCCGGCGCATGACTCAAGCCGCACCCCCGCAGCAGTTCCCGATCCTGCTGTCCACTATGAACGATCTGCCCGGCTACCGCGTGGTCCGAGTGTTCGGCGAGGTCTTCGGCCTGACTGTCCGCAGCCGCAACATGTTCTCCAACCTCGGAGCGGGCTTCAAGGCGATGGCTGGCGGCGAGCTGAAGGGCCTGTCGAAGCTGCTGTCGGACTCCCGGTACGAGGCGCTCAACCGGCTCTCCCAGGAAGCGATGCAGCACGGGGCCAACGCCGTGCTCGCCCTGCGCTTCGACTGCAACGAAATCGCCCAGACGGCCAGCGAAATCGCCGCGTACGGCACCGCCGTCTACGTGGTGCCCGAGGGTGCGCCGCAGCAGCACCAGCAGCAGGCCCAGCACCAGCAGCACCAGCAGCAGCAACAACAGCAGCAGGCTCAGCAGCAGCCCCAGTACCAGCAGCCGCAGAACTTCCAGCAGGGCTGACCCGATTCCCGCGCCGGAACGCCCGGTGGTCTTCCGGACGTTCCGGCCGAAGGGGATCTTCGCGCACGATCGAGTGGACGAAAGGTCCGCAGCCCGGACCCCGGGATCGACGGCCGGTTCTTGTTGCTAGTTTCGGCTGTTGTCGCACGATGGGTTACTGGGAGGGCCGCGCGTGAGCAATCCGTTGATCGCCCCGACGGAAGATTCGACCAAGGCGTATTCCGGCATTTCCTTGCTGGAAACCGCGAACGATCTGTCGACGGCGATCGAGTCCGGTGACTGGGCGTCGGTGGCGATGGGCGCGGTGGGTACCGCGTTGGACGCGTTGTCGATGGCGATGGACCCGTTCGGCGCGATCTTGGCGGCCGGGGTCAGCTGGCTGATGGAGCACGTCGGGCCGCTCAAGGACGCG